>CAYNOM010000915.1:0-2853 GCA_964398415.1 uncultured Polyangiales bacterium
TCGACACCGCTCGTTTTGTCGCAATCCCCCAGCTCTCCGGTGGCTGTGAGGGCGCGCGCCACCTGATACCGCGCGTCGTACGCGCGACACGTGCTGCGCCCGTTGCCGGCACGGGAGGCCACCGGCTTACCGGTCACATGGTAGCGAAGCCCTCGAAACAGCCCGTACGACTTTCCGTCGAGCGCCGCGCCGATCTCTGTGGGTAGCGACCTCACGCCGTACTTCACCTGGACGGCGAGCCCCTCGCGCGGATCAGGGCCCAGTCGCTCGCCCTCGGTCGTCCCCGTCACACGACCCGACACATCGTAGCTGACGGTTCGAACGAAGGTGTCACGCTGGGTCAGATCGAAAGGGGCTAGCTCGGGATTCCAGACGTCCGAGACCTCTACCGCCAAGCGGCCCTCACGATCGTAGCTGTACGCCGTCTCGCTCGTCGGGGTCTCGACCCAGCCGAGTCGCCCTTCCACGTAGCTCGCTCTCTTGCCTGTCTTTTCCTCGAAGCGCGGATGGGCCTCATCGTAGTGAAATCGATAGACCGCGTCGTCTTGCCCCGTGCGGCTCAAGAGCTCGTGCGTCAGCACGCGCCCTGCACGATCGTAAGACCATGTCTGCAGCTCGCCGCTCTGCACGCCCTCGCGGCTGAGCATTCGTCCGGCATCATCGTAGCTGAACGCAACCTCTCCGAGGTTCTTGTCCGCGACCGAGGTCATCCGCCCGAGCGAGTCGTAGCCGTAGCGGCGCACCTGGGCTGCGTCTTCGAGTGAAGTCAGCAGCCCACGCGCATCGTACCCCATCGTCCATCGAAGCTGATGAGTTCCATCAGACTGCTCAACGCTCCGCGTACGCCCCAGGCCGTCGCTCACGACACGCACACCAAAGGCCGGCTTTGCCCTCGGATCACTGCGCTCGAGAAGCTCTCGCTCGCGGAACGTCGTCGTCATCAGAGGTTCGTAGCGCACCTCGCGCACCTGGCTGAAGCCCGTGCGCAGCGGAAAGTTGTCGCGAATTTCGGGCGTGACCGGGGCCCACTGTGCCACAACGCGTCCCAAGGCGTCGTAACGCGAGCGCCCAGCCTCCGCGCTGGCGGGCGCCTGGTCGAAACCGGCGTCCGGAGCTGGATACGGGTCAAAGCTCGAGACGACGCTGCCCCGTGCCGAGTAGCGCGCATAGCCGCTGCCGATCCAGCGATGCGGGTGCTCGGCCTCATCCTTGCGCAAGCGCTCTCGCCCCGCCCCGTCCGTGTACACGAACGACGAGTGCGTCGCGCCACCCGCGTCCAGGAGCCGCCGCGTCTCCACCACAGAGATCGGGGCGCGCGGAGTGTAGGCGTACTGCTGAACGACCTGGCCCAGCGCGTTGATCACCTCCGTGACGCGACCCAGACCGTCATACACGATGGTGCTGGTCGAGTTGCTCGCATCCGTGATCGTCGCTGGCAGCCCCAGGCCCAAGTCGTACGTCGCGCGAAAAGTCAGGGTCCGCGGAGAGGCGGGCGTGCCAGTGTCCGAGTGCTCCGCGACGACGAAGGTCCCCGTGTCGGGCTCTCGGTCGAAGCGGATCCGCGCCCCTGTTGCGTCCTCGGTCCACTTCTCCAGGCCGTGCTCGGTGTAGTCGGTGCGTTTGTTGGTGACCCAGCGCTGCTCCTCGGCAAGCCAAGTCTGAACGACAGTAGGCATGCCTTTCGACAAGCCTGCAAGGGACGCCGGGTCGCGCCCCCTGAGATGAGCCTCGACATCGTCGTAGAAGATGCGCGTTTCGCTGGTCGGGCGCTCCAACCCGTCGAGCTGCTTGCGGCTGTAAGGCTTGCCCAGCAGCCACCCGTCCAGCGTGGCGCGGTGCAAGTACACCGTACGCTCGATGGACTCGTCATCGCCCACGTCCGCACGCGCGATCTCAAAGCCAGCCCCTGGCACGTAGGGACCCACAAGCGCTACCTGCCCCCAGCGCTTCGAAGCCGTGACCGAGCCGAAGTCGTCGACCTCTTGCTCGGTGTAGGTGAGCTTCGGCGTGGCTGTATGCTCCCACACCGCGGCCAGGGTCCCCTGCGAAACGGGGAGCGCGACACGGCTGTCCTTGTGGGACGCATGGTCACTCGCCGCCGGCTCACAGTCGGGAAGGATCGGATCCCTAGTGCCCACGGCCTTGCGACACAGCCACCGAATCGTCCACTTCTGTTCCTGGCTGCTCAATCGGCCCGCCGCGTCGCTCACGATGACGCCTCGCGGCTTTCCCTTGAGCGCCTCTTCATCTTGCCCCGTCTCGAGGCTTCGGCCGAGGTGAAAGCGCGTCTCTGTGTAGAGCGTGGGATGCTCAACGTCCCCGTGATCCGTCTGTACCACGCGACCAAAGCCGCGAAACTCGCGCTCCGGCCCGTCGTAGTAACCATCGAAGTACTCGAAGGTGGTGCGCGTCGTCGTCGCAGAGAACCCCGGTCCGAGCAGGTCTAGCGAGTCAGTCGTTTCGATGCGTGCGAGCACCGGCACAGGATGCGGCAACCTCGTACGCCAGCCCTGCTTCGCCCTCTTCGCGTCGATCGCGTAGGACGTCGATGATCGGTACGTCATCCGCGTCTTGAGGCCTAGCCCGTTATCGACTTCCGCGAGCAGGCCCGCGTTGGGCTCACCGCTCAGCTCGAGGTACGCAAGACCGTAGTCCTCCGTCAGCCACACCACGTCCTGCGTCCCGTTGCCGTTCACGTCCGCGAAGAGCACCTGCTTCGAAGAGCTCGCGCTCGGCAGGTTTCGAAACCAACCCCGCGCCGCCCCAAACCCACCCGCCCCCGCGTTCGGCAGCCCGCGCAGCGCCGGTGCGGCGAGCGGTAACAGGGGGGTGTGTACAAAACCGTTGACCTCA
>CAYNOM010000916.1:0-2852 GCA_964398415.1 uncultured Polyangiales bacterium
TTGCTTTATTTGTGAAATTTTGCTTGCTCCCAACGTCAAGTTTGGTTGACATGAACCCACCTCCGAGCCTGCGCGAGCGTCTCGCCGAAGCCCCGTTTGGGCTTGCGATGTCCTCAGGATTCTTCAGTTTTTTTGCCCATACCGGGATGCTCGGCGCACTCCTCGACGCGGGTCTCGTTCCAGTCCATGTCAGCGGCTCGAGCGCGGGCGCCCTGATCGGCGGCCTCTGGGCGTCGGGCGCTGACCTGGGCCAGCTACGCGAAAGCCTGCTCACGCTGCGGCGCGACGACTTCTGGGATCCCAGCCCCGGCCTCGGCGTGCTCGCGGGAAAGCGCTTTCGTGGTCTCGTCGCGTCGTTGCTCGGCGCCGCCAACTTCGAGGCCACTCGCGTCCCGCTCGCCGTGAGCGTGTACGAGCCGCTCACCGGACGCACCCACGCCCTGACCCAGGGGGCCCTCGCCCCGGCCATCCACGCCTCGTGCGCGGTACCGTTGATGTTCCACCCCGTGCGCATCGGTCGCCGCCTGTTCGTCGACGGGGGCGTCGCCGATCGCCCGGGGCTGTGCGGCACGAAAGGGGGTGCGCGCGTGCTCTACCACCACATCGCGAGCCGTTCGCCCTGGCGGCGCAAGGGCAGTCGCGCACTGCGCATTCCCGAGCGTCCGGGGCTCACCGCCCTCGTGCTCGAAGGGCTGCCCCGCGCCTCCCCCTTCGACCTCGAGGCTGGTCGGCGCGCACTCCACCTGGCCTACGACAAGACGCGCACCGCGCTCGCCCAGCCGGTCACGGGTGACCTCGTTCGCGTGCTGTGAGGCGGCAGCTCAGCCGTCACTCGACACCCAGAGCCGCCACTTCTCGTGCATGCTGCGCGCGACGATGCGGGGTCCGTTCGCGGGCAGAAAGCGCGGCTCACCTGGCCTTTGCTCGAGCGGCATGAGCGCCTCCTCGGGTGTGCGCATGCCCTTCCTGTTGTTGCAGGGCTTACAGGCCGCCACCACGTTGTTCCAGCGCGTGGGCCCACCCCTGGCGCGCGGCATCACATGGTCCATGGTCAGCTCGCGAATCGAAGGTGATGCACCGCAGTACTGACACCGGAAGCCGTCGCGCAGGAGCACGTTGAAGCGCGAGAAACGCACCACCCGATGACGCCTTCGCACCTGGTTGTGCAACCGCACCACGGCCGGCATGCGCATGACGAGGCTCGGCGAGTGGATCTCCTCGTCGTACTCCTCGAGGACTTCGACCTTGCCCCCGAACAGCATGCACACCGCGCGCTGCCACGTGACGACGCGGTGGGGTGCGTAGCCCTGATCGAGGACGAGCACATGCATAGGGCAATTTCAGGATAACGCGCATTTTGACTTCTCGGCACGGGGAGTGCGCAAACTCACGCTTTGGCCGGGGGATCCCGTACGGACCGCCGCTTGGGGTGGCCCAGGTAGGCCCCGAAGCAGGGGGGTGATATGCTCGGCGCAATGCCCTGCTTGAAGCTCGTCGCGTCCTCGGGGAGGCCGCGCATCTTCCCGATCTACAAGAAGATCACGACCATCGGCCGGGCGGGTGGCAACGACGTGGGGTTAGACGATCAGAGCATCGCCGACTACCACGCGCAGATCGTCTTCGACGGCCGCGACTTCAACCTGTCGGAGGTCGACCGCGACGGCGACATCGGCATCAACGGCAAGAAGAAGCGCCGTGCCAAGCTCTTCCACAACGATCGGCTGCAGCTCGGTGGGCTCGAGCTGATCTTCTCCGTGTACGACGAGGGCACGAGTGTCGGTGACGATGCCGACGAGCCCGACGACGCCGGCGAGATCGCGGGCCTACGCAAGCTGTACGACTTCAGCCAGCGCTTGATGGACATCAAGGACGTCAGCGAGCTGCTCCGCGCGCTGATGGATGCGGTCGTGGAGGTCACACACGCCGACAAGGGCTTCCTGCTCCTGGTGCGCGACGAAACGCCAGAGATCGCCGTGGCGCGAAACCTCAAGCAAGAGGACATCGCGGGTGGGGTGCGGCACTTGTCAGACAGCATCGTGGCCAAGGTGCTCGCCTCGCGCAGGCCACTGATCGTGAGCGATGCGCTGCACGACATGGAGTTCAAGAGCAGCGAGAGCGTCATGAACCTCAAGCTGTGCTCGGTGATGTGCGCGCCGCTGATCGCGCAGGGCCAGCTGCTCGGCCTGCTCTACGTCGGCAACGACAACGTGGTCAACCTGTTCGAGGAGAAGAGCCTCGACGTCCTGACGGTGTTCGCGGGCCAGGCCGCGTTGATCCTGCAGACGGCGCTCGTGCTCGATCAGCTCAAGAGCGATCGCGACAGGCTGCAGGAGAAGCTCGACGACAAGCGCTTTGGCGACATCATCGGCAGCTGTCCGGGCCTGATCGAGGTCTTCAAGAAGGTCGAGAAGGTTGCAACCACCGACATCAGCGTGCTGATCACGGGTGAGACGGGGACGGGCAAAGAGTTGATCGCGAGAGAGATCCACAACCGAAGCCCGCGCAAAAACGGGCCCTTCGTGGTGGTCAACTGCGGCGCCATCCCCGAGAACCTGATGGAGTCGGAGCTGTTCGGGCACGTGCGCGGCGCCTTCACGGGCGCGGTGGCCACGCGCCAGGGCAAGTTTCAGCTGGCTGACGGCGGCACCTTGTTCCTCGACGAGATCGGCGAGATGCCGCCATCCCTGCAGGTCAAGCTCCTGCGCGCGCTGCAGGAGCGCGTGGTGGTCAAGGTGGGCGACTCCAAGCCCGAGCGCGTCGACATCCGCGTCGTGGCCGCCACGCACCGCGATCTCGAAGAGCGCATACGCACGAACGAGTTCCGCGAAGACCTCTACTACCGCCTCAACGTG
>CAYNOM010000917.1:0-2849 GCA_964398415.1 uncultured Polyangiales bacterium
CAGTCGATCTGCTCGGCAAGCTCGTGTACGCCACGCGGCTTGCCTGGGACTCGCAGCTCACGCCCTTGCCCGTGCGCGCCTGGAAACCCGGCACCTTCTCCGCGAGCGAGCTCCAGGCATACATCGCCCAGTCCTTCGACGGTGCTTCGCTCGGTACGCTCGACGACTTGCTCGAGCTCGCAACCACCGGTGAGCTGCGCTCGCGCATCGATGGCGCGAGCTACACGAAGCTGATCGAGCAGAGCGGGCTGCCGCTGCTCGCGGTGTCGGGTGCGGCCGATTTGCTTGCAAATCCAGGCTCCGTCAAGCCCATCATCGAGCGCAGTCAGTCGCGCGACAAGACCTACGTCAAGCTCGACGCCGGTCACGGCGATCTGCTCGTGGGGCGCAGAGCGCCTGAGACCACCTGGCCGCTCGTCGCCGACTGGATGAAGGACCGCCTCGGCCTGATGGGCGTCACGCTCGACAGCGGTGAGTTTCCGATCCCCGGCGTGCGCAAGGTGAGCTGAAGAGCTGTCGAAAAATGGCTCAGAGCGTCAGCTCGGCGCTTCGCTCAGGGCGCGCAGGATCTGCTCGCGCGTATCTCTCGGAAGCCGTTCGAAGGGCTTCGTCTCGGTGAGCTCGGCTAGCTCCTGGAACATGTCGAGCTGATAGAAGCACTGGGCCTTGGCCTCGACCACCTCGGGTGCCTCCGGCGCACGCTTCAAGTACGACAAGGCCTCTTCGTAGTCGCCCTTGCGCGTGGTGGCGATGCCCAGGATCGTCCAGGCCCGCGCGAGCACCTGCGGGGGCAGGTTGTTCTCGGCGCGCAGCTGATGGCAGAGCCGCGCCGCCTCGCGGTCGTCACCGCGCTCAAACGCAGCGTCGGCGGCGGAGATGAGCTCTTTGGCGTGTGGGTTTTCGCGCCGCACGCGTTGGCCCGAGCCTTGGGTGAGGGCTTGCACGTTCTGCCAGGCCGATAGCGCCAGGATGAAGAACATGAGCATGCCGTAGTTCATGACGTAGCTGCCGAGCGCGAACAGCAAGATCATGACGAGCGCCGTGATGTGCGTGACGCGCTCCGCGGTGACCGGGTTGAACAGCTTGAGCATGCCCAGCCTAAGCAGCTGCCCGCCGTCCATGGGCCACATGGGCAGGAGGTTGAACAGGGACCAGAAGAGGTTGATCCACACCAGGATCCCGAGGAACTCGTCGACGGCCGGCGAGGCGATCGGAACGGTAGAACGCACTCCGAACACGACTGCGGCGAGCAGGAGACCTGCGCCCGGCCCCGCTGCCACGATCAGCGCGTCGTCGCGATTGCGCTCCGCAGGGCGATGGGCCGTGAGGCCGCCAAAGCCGTGCAAGAGAATCTCCGGCCCGAGCCGGAAGCGCTTGGCCATCAGCGCGTGCCCCATCTCGTGGGCGAGTAGGCTCAGCGTGATCGCGAGCGCGTACAGCATGCCCTGCTGCATGTTGCCGCGCGACATGTACAGCAGGAGGAAGATGTACCAGGGGCTGATCCAGACTGGAACGTCAGCCAGCGTGAACAAACGGAAGCCGCCCATCGCCTAGACGCTAGCAGTCGCGCCCTTTTGCGACAAACGGGAGCGGCGTCAGAAGCTGAGGGCGAGCTGCATGTTTGCGGGACGCGCGCGGCTCGTGTCGAGCAGGGGACGAATGGCGAGCGGGCCCGCGGCGGACAGCAGGGCACAAGCGGTGAAGATCAGCGCGCGCACGCGGCGTTTTCGCCCCTCGAGAGGTCTTTCGGGGGCGAGCTTCGCGCCGAGGATCAGCGCCGTGACCGCGAGGCCATCGCCGACGGCTTGGCCGACCAGGGAGTGCCAGTAGGGCTGCCGATCGCCGGCCTTCGCCGTGAGCCAGTGCACACCCGCCGCGCTGACGAAGGGGTGCGCGAGCACGAAGGTGCCGATGCTGAGAAAGGCCGTGCCGAGACACGCGAGGTCTTTGTTGCAGCGCACGATCGGGATCGCGGCCAAGGCCACCATCGCCGAGGTGGTGAGCGTGTAGCCGGCGAGCGCAGCGGAAGCCGAGGTGAGCTCCTCGCGCGGTGCGTCTGCGCGGCTCGTCGCCGACACGAGTGACGAGAGCATCACGAACGCGAGGACGACGAGACGCTGCGCAGCACGGTGAGCTTGGCCAGACATGCTGCGCGAGCATGCCAAGTCGCATCAGATTCGGCACCATCTTGCTCGCTCTGGGCTTCATCCCCAGGGTCGTGTAACCAAGTCACGTCTCGTCCCCCGCTTTCTCACAGGCGCGCGAGGCGCTTCTCACAGGCTTTCCACAGGGCATCCACAGTCGTGTTTTTGTGGGTGAACGCGCTTGGCAGCCGATTTCGCCTCCGTTAGCGTTCCGGCCCGTCGGGTCAGGTCGGTGCAGCGGAGGGACCGTATTCGCGCTGCAGAGGGCCGTCGAGATCGGGGGGACGATGGGGCGTCAGAGCAACAGCGCGTGGGCCGAGGAGCCCAGCGAGCAGCCGAGATCGTACGAGTCTTTGATACGTGCACGGGAACGCGTGCGCTTCGTGCTCGAGCCGCACCTGGGCCCGATGCACGCCTTGGAGCGAGCGAACAACATCACCCAGGCCCTGTTGTTCGACGACACCGAGCCTGCCTTCGTCGCACAGCAGATGCTGCGGCAACTTCCCTGCGAGGTGCGCAGCATGCTGGCGCAGGCCGTGGAGCGCGCGTTTCACGCAGTCGACGACGACGACTCGATCTGTTGAGCGTGCAGCGGCTCTCAGCGCCCGAACAGCACGCCTGCACGCGTGCCCAAGGTGAAGTAGCCGCCCCTTGGCCGAGCTTGGTTGCGCAAGCACACGCGCGCGCGGGTGGCTCTGGGTATCA
>CAYNOM010000918.1:0-2845 GCA_964398415.1 uncultured Polyangiales bacterium
CGCACGCGTGCTCGCCACAGTGCGTCGCGACGGCCTCGAGGCCCGCGGGCAGGTCGTCACGCCCGAGGACGACGAGGCCTTCATGGCCCCGATTCGCGCGCAATACGAGGAGCAGGGCCACCCTTACTACGCCACCGCGCGGCTTTGGGATGACGGAGTCATCGACCCGCGCGACACCCGCGACGTGCTCGCGCTCTCCTTGAGCGCAGCCTTGAACGCCCCGATCGAAAACACGCCCTTCGGCGTCTTCCGCATGTGAGCCATGTTCGAGACGATCCTCATCGCCAATCGTGGAGAGATCGCGTGCCGCGTGATCCGCACCGCCAAGCGGCTCGGCATTCGCACGGTCGCCGTGTTCTCCGACGCGGACAAAGACGCCCTGTTCGTGCGCATGGCCGACGTGGCCGTGCCTGTCGGGGCGCCTCCGCCGCGTGACAGCTACCTGCGCGCAGACCGCATCCTCGAGGCTGCAAAGCGCAGCGGTGCGCAGGCGATCCACCCGGGTTACGGCTTTCTGTCGGAAAACGCCGAGTTCGCCGAGCGCTGCGCCGAAGCCGGCATCACCTTCATCGGCCCCACGCCCTCCGCAATCCGCGCCATGGGCCTCAAGGATGCCGCCAAGGCGCTGATGGAGAAGGCCGAGGTCCCCGTGGTGCCGGGCTACCATGGCGAAGACCAAGCGCTGTCCACCTTGAAGCACGCGGCTGAGCGCATCGGCTTTCCTGTGCTGATCAAGGCCGTGGCCGGTGGCGGTGGCAAGGGCATGCGGCGCGTGGATCGACAGAGCGACTTCGAGGCCGCCCTGTCGTCCGCTCAGCGCGAGGCCGAGAACGCGTTCGGCGACCGTCGTGTGCTGGTCGAGAAGTACTTGATCAAGCCGCGCCACATCGAGGTGCAAGTATTCGCCGACGCTCACGGTCACGCGGTGCACCTGTTCGAGCGCGACTGCTCGCTGCAGCGCCGTCACCAGAAGGTGCTCGAGGAGGCGCCGGCTCCGGGCATGCCCGAGAGCATGCGCAAGGCCATGGGCGAGGCGGCGGTGCGTGCCGCGCTCGCGATAGGTTACGAGGGTGCAGGGACGGTGGAGTTCATCGCCGACGTGCAGCACGGCCTCCGCGAAGACGCCTTCTACTTCATGGAGATGAACACCCGTCTGCAGGTTGAGCACCCCGTGACGGAGATGATTACGGGGCTCGATCTGGTCGAGTTGCAGCTTCGCGTCGCCGCGGGCCAGAAGCTACCGTTCACGCAGGCCGAGGTGCCCCTGACGGGCCACGCGATCGAAGCGCGGGTGTACGCCGAGGATCCGGCGCGCGATTATCTGCCGCAGACGGGCACGCTCTTGCGCCTTGCGACGCCCGAGCCGAGTGCCCACGTGCGCGTCGATACTGGCGTCGTCGAGGGCGACACGGTGAGCGTCTTTTACGACCCGATGATCGCCAAGCTCATCGTGTGGGACGAAGACCGCGCCTCGGCCCTGCGACGACTCCGTCGCGCGCTCGAGACGTTCGAGGTGGCAGGCCTCACCACGAACCTCATGCTGCTGTCGGCGGTGGCGCGCCATCCAGCCTTCGCCGATGGCGACGTGCATACGGGCTTTCTCGCGCAGCACGAGGCCACGCTGTTCGAGCACGATGCCGCCCTCGAGCGAAAGCTGTATGCGCTCGCTTGCGTCGGCATGCTCGAACGCCGCAGGCACAGGGCCAAGAGCGTCACGAGCGAAGACCGCTTCTCGCCCTGGTCGCGCACCGATGGCTTCAGGCTCAACGAAGACGGCGTCGACAAGCTCGCCGCGCGCGTGGGCGAGCGCGAGATCGTGATCGACATGCGCCTCGGGCGCCGCGAGACCCGGCTCGCTCTGCCCATGGGCGAGGTCTTGTGCACAGAGCCGAGGCTCGAGGGTGATCGCGTGAGCTGCCTGATCGACGGCGTGCGCGTCCACGCCACCTACGTCGAGCACGGCGACAGGCTGTTCGTGCTGGCCGAGGGGCGTGCGCTCGAGCTCGACCGGCACCGTGAGGCCGTCGGCATCGACGAAGACGCCGTGGGCGGCGGGCTCGTGAAGGCGCCCATGCCGGGCAAGATCATCGCCGTGCTGGTCGAACAGGGCAGCCGCGTCGACAAGGGCCAGCCCCTGCTTCGGCTCGAGGCGATGAAGATGGAGCACACGCTGAGTGCCAGCATGGCGGGCGAGGTCGTCGAGCTGTCGGCGCGCGAGGGTGAGCAGGTCGAAGAGGGCAGCATCCTGCTGTCGATCAAGGGGTCTCAGGAGGAATAGTCATGGCGAGCTCCCAGACGAGTCTCAATCACGCGCTCGGCGAAGACATCGACGCCCTGCGCGCCACGGTGCAGAGCTTCTGCAAGACCCACGTCGCGCCGCGCGCGGCCGAGATCGACCACACCAACACCTTCCCGCGCGACCTGTGGCCGCGCTTCGGTGAGCTTGGCTTGCTCGGCATCACCGTGAGCGAAGAGCTCGGCGGTGCGGGGCTCGGCTACCTCGCCCACTGCGTGGTGATGGAAGAGATCTCGCGTGCATCGGCGAGCGTGGGCCTGTCCTATGGCGCCCACTCGAACCTGTGCGTCAACCAAATCTTCCGCAACGGCACGGCTGCTCAGCAAAAGAGGTACCTGCCGAAGCTGATCAGTGGTGAGCACGTGGGCGCGCTCGCCATGAGCGAGCCCGGGGCCGGCTCCGACGTGGTGAGCATGAAGACGCGTGCCGACAAGCGCGGCGACCGCTACGTGCTGAACGGCACCAAGATGTGGATCACGAACGGGCCCGACGCCGAGGTGCTCGTGGTCTACGCGAAGACCGAGCCCGAGGCCGGCCCACGCGGCATCA
>CAYNOM010000919.1:0-2843 GCA_964398415.1 uncultured Polyangiales bacterium
ACGAGATCTTCCAGCTCGCGGTGCTGCAGCCGAAGATCGCCATTCTCGACGAGCAGATGAATGCCGCACTCTATATGTCGCACCCCTACGGCATCCCGGTGATCGGCTGGGAGCACGAGATTGCGCGGTTGTCGCGTGAGGATGCGCTGTCGTTCTACAAGCGCTTCAAACGCCTCCCCATCGATCGCCCTAGCGTCTTCGGTCATCGGAGTCACGAGAGCAGTAAAAACACCGCGAAGCCGACTTTTCATTGCGTCAGAAGCCATAAGCCCGGGTGTGGCAAGAGGGTGCCTAGTTGGCAAGCCAGGCAATGAAATATCCGTCCGTATTCGAGCGGACTGGCGACAGTCTGAGAGACGTTGAACCGGAAGCGAGGACCTGGGGCACCTCCCCCGGCGCGGAAACAGCTCTGAGCCCACCAGCGGTAAGGCGCTCTATGACATCCACCGTTTCCTCTCGAAGTAGGCTGCATGTGGCAAATACCATGATGCCCTGCGGCCTGAGACAGACAGCCGCGTTTTGGCAGATCGCAACTTGCAACTGAGCAAGCCGCTCCGGGTCACCCGGCCCGAGACGCCGAGAGATCTCAGGTCGGCGACGGAGGGTGCCCACCCCGGTACAAGGAGCATCTACAAGCACCCTATCAAATGCCGCGCGAAACTCTGCGGGAGCGGGCTGCGTCCAATCCCAGGCCGAAGCGTCCACCTTCACCCCAAGTCGCGCCGCTTCGTCGCGGAGCGCGCGGAGCTTATGGTCATGAAGATCCGTGGCGCAAACTCGGCCCTCTTCTCCCACCTGCTCTGCCAAGAGGAGCGTCTTCTGTCCGCGACCTGCACATGTATCTAAAACGCTCTCGCCGCGCTGCGCCCCCAGCGCATGCCCCACTAGCTGCGCTCCCAGCTCCTGCACCACGAAGAACCCTCTTTCGTACCATTCGCTTTTCCGAGGGTCGCCTCCCGCGATGTACCGAAAAGCGAGCGGCGCGCTTTCGCAGGGCTCTGTGTTCGTGTTGAGCCACACTTCAAATTCCGGCGGCCTCGGTCTTTTTATCAAGCGCAACGTAGATGCAAACAGGGAGCCGGGTTGCAGCAAGGCCCGCGCCTCGTCGTCACCCACGTCGCGAATGAGTCGCTTTTTCAGCCAACTGGGCTGCGAATCGAAGGTCGCCGCAGCCAAGTCTTTATCTCGCGGCGTGCTGGCAAGACGTCGCAAGATTGCATTGCAAAACCCCGCCACTCGCTCGCCGCGCAGCTCACGCGCGAGTGTGACGGCTTCACTCACCGCTGCGTGGGCCGGGACGCGATCAAGGAACTCCAGCTGATACGCGGCTATCAAGAGATGTGCCAAAAGCTCGCGGTCAGTCTTCTTGATCTTGCCGAACTGGCCAAGTCGCGCTTCAAGGTATTTTTCTGTGCGCAGTACGCCTAATACGAGTTCCGTTGAAAGTCCCCGATCACGCTGCTCTAGACCTTGCTGATCGAGAAGCGACGAAAGCACTGCTGCGGCATAAGCCTCTTCCGACCACACGCGTACCAGCACTTGGGCCGCAAGCGACCGAGCGCTCATCCGCGCTCCAGCGTGTCTTGCAACACGGAACTACCCGAGGACATGTGCCAGCGTTTCTGGATATCGTTCTTGAACGCGATTCCCATCAAGAACAACAGCAGCGCCATCCCCAGGATGTGGGCCACCTCGCGCACGCGCATGGGCAAATTGCGGCGTGTAATCCCCTCTATCAGGAAAAACAGAAAATGCCCGCCATCGAGGACCGGTATAGGCAGGAGATTCAACAGCCCGAGATTAATGCTGATCAAAGCCATAACCCAGATGAAGTACTCCGTGCCTTTACGACGTTCTTGGCCGGCTATTTCATAAATAGCGAGGGGACCACTGATCTCTTCAAGGCTCAGGCGACCTTGCGCGAGGCGCACAAACGCAACTGAAACGAATTTCGTAACGGCGATGGTGCGGTCAACAGACTTCTCTAGGGCGTAGTAGATAGGGCTTGGGTGCTCGACGCGCTCTTCCAGGGATAGTGGCAACCACTGTCGCACAGACGAACCATCGCAGCCTGATTCGCCCCGCTCCACCAAGTTGGCCCAGCTGCCACAGGGAAGAATATAGCGTGAGTACCTCTGCCCCCCCTCGCTAACAAAGTCTTCACGCCTAACTCGAAAGTTACCAGAGCGCTCACGATTATCGCGAGCCGCGATAAAATCCAACCGATGGTCTTTGTCTGGCGATTCCGCAAGCCAATCTACGAAAGTCGACCACGCGGGGATCTTTTGGCCATCGAGAGCAACCAGACGGTCACCTGGCCTAAGCCCCGCTTGGTAGAGGTAACTCCCCTTGGGGACGGTAGCGACGTAGCGATCGGCAAGCTCGATACCAGTACGCTCCGTGAACGCTTCACCCTGAGCATTGGGTGTCAGCGATACAACGCCCGCCTCGTATACGGCCATATCTGCAAGCCCCCCGAGGGCTCCCGGCACATGATGCGGGCGTAGGTAGGTGACAGGAACCGTGACACCGCGGTTGTTCTCAAGCTCCTTCTCCAAGTCCATGTACCGATGGATCGGTCGCCCGGCTACAAAGGTGATTACATCGAATGTTCGGAGGCCCGCGCGGTACGCAGGCGACTCACCGGAGATGATCCCAATTACAGCTGCCGGTGCGTTAGGCTGGATACCAATTGCGCCGTATCGCTGTGTAATGTCGAGTTCAAGGTGGCGCCTACGCTCCTGGGCCACTACCTCTACGTCGACGTGCTTGTTCTCGCGAAATACCTTAAAAATAAGGGTTTCGCCCGGGCTTCGCTCCACGATACGCTTGACTTCTTCAAA
>CAYNOM010000920.1:0-2842 GCA_964398415.1 uncultured Polyangiales bacterium
CTCGGCCTCGGCCGCGCCCGCGTCCTTGTCGGGCTCGGCCTTCTCAGGCGGAGCAACGCGCGCCACCTGCCCAGGGCTCGCCAGGGGCCACACTCCAAAACCGAAGCGCGTCTTCTGGTCGGCCCTGAGGCGCACCTTCGCCCGCTCCTGTCCCTTGCCGGCGCAGTAGCGCAGTCGCGCGTGCTGTCCGCGTTCCCCGTCTCCGAGGGACAGGCCCCCGGGCGTGCGCACCGACAGCTCCGCGTCCACGTCCTTGGCGTCGATCCACGCCGCGGCGACCATGCACTGGTGCGGCTCGAGCGCGACCGTCAGCTCGACCTTGGCGCTCGGCACGAGGTCGCCCTGCTCACTCGTCAGTGGCTCGCCAACTCCGCCGCGCTCGACTGCTGCCTGACGTGCCATCTCGAGCGCGTCGGGGGCCTCTGCGGACGTATTCGCGACGGGCAGAGCCAAGAGGAGGGCCATCACGCGGCCGGCGAGAGTTGCCTGATAGCGAGTGTTCATGGTGGTCGTACGCACTGACGTGGCGAGCCACGAGAGTGTTCTCTCCACATCGAGAAACCCTGCGCCCGCACCTTCATTCTGCGCGAAGGCATACGAACATACACGGAAAAAGGCCTCGATCTGGCGCGCTGTGCCCCCCTCCGTGGCCCCCGCGACAGACGCTGTGCTATGGCGATTGCAGTCGGCGATGTCTTCCCTACCCGCACCTTTCGGCCCTTTTCAGCCGGTGAGACGGCTCGGCGCTGGTGGCATGGCGGAAACGTTCGAGGCCATCAAGCGCGGCCCCTCCGGCTTCGAGCAGCGGGTGTGCATCAAGCGCGTGCTGCCAGCCTTCGAACAGGACGCGGACTTCGTCGAGGCGTTCCTGCGGGAAGCGACCACGAGCGCGTCACTGAGCCACGCCAACATCGTGCAGGTGCTCGACTTCGGCCTGGAAGGCGGTTCTCACTACCTGGCGCTCGAGCTGATCGACGGCTGCGACCTGCGAAAGCTCCTGTCGGAGGGCGCGCTGGCGCCCGAGCTCGTCACGCTGATCGCGCTCGACCTGGGCGCAGCCCTCGCGCACGCGCACTCCAGCACACCTAGCCGGGGCCCGGTGGTCCATCGCGACATTTCGCCCTCCAACGTTCTGCTCAGCCGCGACGGGGAGGTACGCCTCGTCGACTTCGGCATCGCCAAGGCCCTGGGCACGACGAAGGTCACGGCCACTGGGATCATCAAGGGCAAGGTGCCCTACCTGCCGCCCGAGTACATCGAGCGCGGCGAGTTTCAGCCCCATGGCGACCTGTTCGCCCTGGGGGTCCTGCTGTTCGAGCTGCTTGCGGGCGTGCGTCCCTTCGATGGTGCCACCGACTTCGACACCATCCGACGCATCACGGCGGGGGATCACCCACGGCTCGCGCTCTTGTGCCCCAACGCGCCGGCGGAGCTCTCGTGCTGCATCGAGAAGCTGATCGAGCGCGAGCCTACGCATCGCTTCGAGAGCGCCAACGCACTGCTCGAGGCACTCCCCGTGATCGCCGTACCCGCCGCACGCCGCGAGCTCGCGACGAGGGTGCGCCGCGTCGCGGGCCCCGCGCCCGACATGGTCCTCGAGCGCACCTTACTCTCGAGCCCCAGCGCCCCTTCGGCCACGCAGCTCGCCTCCGCACCGACGCGCACGAGCGTGCGTTCCGCACCGGCGTACGCCACAGACACCACGCCGCGCACGTCCTCATCCTGGTCTCGACGCCTGCTCGCCGCCTCGCTCGGCTTCTTGCTGGTCGTCGGCGTGGCCGTAGCTTGGAAGCTCAATCAGGACCGGGCCGCCGTCAGCGTACCTCCACCGCCGCTTGGGACACCGGACACGACAGCCAGCGCAGCAGCGAACGCGCCGGCACTCGAACCAAAGCCTGCGCAGCCGGCCGAACCAACAGGGGACGCGCCCGCAGCCGCCCCGCAGCGCTCGCTCGACGAACCCAAAGCCCAGGACCGCACCGCCCGCAGGGTGAACACCACCGAGCTGCGCGTCATCGCGGTTCCCTTCGGCGACGTGTGGATCGACGGCGTCGCCCACGGGCACGCTCCGATCACGGCGCGCGTCACTCCGGGTTCGCACGAGGTGGCGGTAGGCGACGGTCGCCCGCAACAGCACAGGACCGTGCGCGTCAGCGCTGGCAAGGCGCAGAGCGTGGTCTTTCAACGCGGTGGTGCAAGCCCCTGAGCGGCTCGCAGGTCAGCCGTCGCTGAGAGCGTTCTGCTTCTGCTGCTCGAGTAGCCCAATGCCGATGCCGAGGGCGCGATGGACGCGCTCGAGCAGCTCCGCATCCGCGGCGATCTTCGCCTGAGCCCGCGTGAGGCGCTCTTCCGCCGTGTGCACTCGCGCCTCGAGCCGTGCAATGCGCGCGCTCTGATCGCTCTGGGTGCGCTCGAGTGCCTCGATCGTCGCCCGGGCCGACGACAGCTCGTTCTGGGCGATGTCTCGCTCCTCGGTGCGTGTCCCGAGATCAGCCTCGAGCCCAGCCACACGCGCCCTCATGCTCGACTCGAGCTCCTGCTTGCTTTGCTCGACCTCTTCGAGCCGCTCCTCCAAAAGACCGCGCTTCGTGTCCGCCTCGGTGAGCTTGCGCCCCAGGACGGCAAGCTCCTTGCCGTGCTTGTCGTCGAGCTCCTTCTTGTCGGCGGCGTGCTTCGCCTCGAGCTCCCGTTGCCGCGTATCGAGCGCTGCGTTCTTTTCCTGCGCGGCCTCGGCCAGACGCTCGGACAGCTCGTTCGCGTACTGCTCCTGGGCCTGCTCGAGCGCAAGAGCTTTGTCGCCTGCGGCCTGCGCGCGCAGCGTGGAGAGGGCCTCGTTCGACTC
>CAYNOM010000921.1:0-2836 GCA_964398415.1 uncultured Polyangiales bacterium
GGGCACGCCACAGTCACCAAGCTGCTCGACGCTCATCGCAAGAACCGCAGCCAGCTGCAGCCCCTCGGCGCGCTGGTGATGGCCGACCAGTTCAAGGCACTCGCCGAGCAAGTCACGCGAGCGTAGCTTGGACGAAGAGACGCCCCACCGAGCTTCGGCGGCGGACTCGTGTACCTCTTCGCCACTACGCTGTGCGCCGTTCACTCAGCAGCAAGGGCTTCGGCGGGCGGTGCGCTCGCTGACGCACTCGCCGTAGCAAACAGCGCGCGATACATGACGCCTCCGAGCAGGCCGCCGAGAATCGGCGCGACCCAGAACAGCCAGAGCTGACCGAGCGCTGCCGTCTCCGCAAAGAGCGCGACGCCCGTGCTGCGAGCCGGGTTCACGGAGGTGTTCGTTGTCAACGCGCACGAAAAATTGACCCGCCTGCGCGCATCTCGATTTGACCCACCCCGGGTCAAAACTCATGCGTGTTTTTTCTGTGGCTCACCTCATGCCTGTTCGGCGCGCACGGCGGTTTGACCCGCCTGCTTCTTCTGGCGCAGGCGGTAGCTGTCGCCGCGGACGTTGATGACGGTCGAGCGATGCAGCAGGCGGTCGAGCGCGGCGCCGGCCATGATGGCGTCGTCGCTGAAGACCTGGCCCCAGTCGCTGAAGGCCTTGTTGCTGGTCAGTACGATGCTCTGGTGGCGCTGGTAGCGGTTGCAGATGACCTGAAAGAGCAAGCTGGCCTGCAGTGCGTCGAAGCCGATGTAACCGACCTCGTCGATGATGAGCAGCTTGGGCTGCATGAGCGCGTTTAGCTGCCGCTGCAGGCGGTTGCCATCGACGGCCTTGGTGAGCTTGTGCGCGAGGTCGACCGCGCTCGTGAAGTACACGCGGTGCCCCATCTCGGCGACCTTCACGCCGAGCGCAATCGCGAGGTGCGTCTTGCCGACGCCCGGCGGGCCCAGCAGCACGACATTGCGGCCTTCGCTCAAGTAGCGGCCCGTCGCGAGCTCGTCGACGATGCGTCGATCGATCGAGGGTTGCGCCCCGAAGTCGAAGCCGGCCAAATCCTTGAGGTACGGAAACTTGGCAAACTTCAAGTTGAGCTCGACGCGGCGCCGCTGCCGCTCGGACAGCTCGCCGTCGAGCAGGTAGCCGAGGAAGTGCGTGTAGCTCCAGCCTTCGGCAGCTGCCCGCTGCGCGGCGCTATCGAGGTGTTCTTGCGCGACCGTCAGGCCGAGCTGCCCGAGGCCGTCGAGCGCCTTCTGTTCGAAGGGCACGCTCATGACGTCACCTGCTCGAAGCTCGCAAGAGAAGCCTGCTGCACGCGCTGCGTGAAGCTCAGGTGCCACTTGCTGCGCTCGGGCGTGCGCGTCTGCTCCTCGGTGATTCTCCACAGCTCCGCCACGTGGGCCTTGTCGACGATGCACTGCCCAGGGCGCGCCGCTTTCGCGTGCTCCGCGATCACCATGTCGTCGGCTCGCACCACGATGACGCCGCCGTGCGACGTGACCTTCACGGCCTTGCCGGCATATGCAGGCGGCACGGAGTAGCGGCTGCCGTGGATACGCACCATGGATTCCCAGCTGACGGTGCGCGAAACCGGATCGATGTAGTTGTAGACCGGCGCCGAAGAAAGCGGTGTCAGCGCTTCCTTGCCCAGGAGGTCGCAAGGACGCTCGCCCGTGGTCGCGTGCACCCGCACGTTCGCAGTGCTGTCGAGCCAGTGCAGTGCTTGCGCGTTGAGGTCAGCGAGCCCCTCGAAGCAGCGGCCGAGCAGGAAGTTGTCTTTCACGTAGTCGACTGCACGCTCGACCTTGCCCTTGGTCCGCGGTCGGTAGGGGCGGCAGGTCTTGGGCAGGAAGCCGTAGTGGCTCGCGAAGTCCACGAGCTGCTCGTTGAGCTTGCCTGGACCGACGCGCACCTGCTTCATGTTGTCGTACAGGATCGTAGTCGGCCATCCGCCGAAGTGCTCGAACGCGAGTTGATGGCAGCGCAGTAGCTCCGGCATCCTCATCGACGTCGTGAAGTGCACAAACAGCTGTCGCGAAAAACTGAGCACCATCACGAAGCAGTACACCGAGACCAACACGCCATCGGTCGTCGCGTGCTTGCCGCAGTACGCCCAATCCGCCTGCGCCTGCTTTCCCGGCGCTGTCTCGAAGCGCACCGTCAACTTCTGCTTGCGCACGGTCTCGCCCTTGAGCGTCTGCAGATACCGTCGCACCGTCGCGACCGACCCCGTGAAGCCCATCGGCCGAATCTCCTCGAGCAAGCGCACCGCGGACAGGCCGTACTGCTCGTAGCGCTCCTTGAGGTACGGCGCGTACGGCTCGAGCTTCGAGGCCCGGTCGTGCGCCCTCATCTTCAGCGTGTGCTCACCGCGAAGCACCTTGCGAACCGTGTTGCGCGAATGCCCGGTGACCCGCGTGATCTCCCGAATCGACACACCCTCATTGCGTAGCTGCTTGACGTCCATGAACTGCTCCACCTGCAACATGCGCCGGCAACCCTTCCGGGAAGCACGGCGGGACAAGAACTGGTGGCCGCCCCCCAGCGCATTCTTTCAGGCACTGGCGGCACGGCCGACTTCCCGGGGGTGGGTCAATTCTTGATGCGCGCTAGTGGGTCAGTTTCTCGTGATTGTTTTCAGTTCGTGACCGGAATGCTTCCACACCGGAGGCGACCTGACTCAGAGCTGCCGCGGAGCCCTTCCCAAGCGCCACATGCCGATAGCGAGCGGCAGGAGACCCAAGCCGGCTGCTCGAACGTCCGCTGAAACATTGAGGGCATCGCAGAGCAGAGCCCATGCGAAGAGGACAAGCCCGACCAACAATGCTGATCTGAT
>CAYNOM010000922.1:0-2832 GCA_964398415.1 uncultured Polyangiales bacterium
TCCGTACCTGTACGCCCCCGATCATCCGAGCCTCGCCCCGCTGCGCGACGAGCTCTGGCCCCGCATCAATCATCGCGAGATCCCCACGATCTATCCCCCTCTCGCCCAGGCACTGTTCGCGCTCTCGGACACGCTCGGACATACGCCGCACGTGTGGAAGGCGCTGATGCTGCTCGCGCACCTCGGCAGCGTGCTCATCGTCGACAGGCTCGCCGTGCAAGGTCGCGCGCGCGCCGTGCTCTCGTTCGCGCTCAATCCGCTCGCGCTTTCGGAGAGCGCCCTCGAAGGGCACGTGGATGCCCTCGTGGGCACGCTGCTCGCGCTCGCGCTGTGGGCGCTCGTCTGCGCCCGAGGGTTTCGCGCTGGGCTCTGCATCGCCGCAGCGACGGGCCTCAAGCTCGTGGGACTTCTCCTGTTGCCGCTGCTTGCACGAAAGCGCCCGTGGCAGGCGCTCGTCGCCGGTGCGCTCGCGCTCGTCCTGCTCTCACCCATGCTGTTTGGCGGCGGGGACGATCCATCTGGCGCCGGTCACTACGCGCGACGCTGGCGCGGCAACGATGCTCTTTTTGGTCTCATCGAGGGTGGGCTCGAGCGCCTGCTCCGCGGTCAGGCCGACGCTGAGGAGCTCGCGCGCGGACACATTCGCCTCGATCGCCTGGCGCCCCTGCTCGAACGCGCGGCGGACACGCCGCTCGACCCCTGGGCCACCGCGGTCGAGCCCGGCAAGGAGATCCCCGATCGCGCCGACTTCGAGATCTCGTTTCTCGCTTCACTGCTCGCGCGCGTCACGGTACTCGGGCTCGTCCTCATGCTCGCGCTCGGCCTCGGCCTCGGCAGGCTTTCACCACTCAGCGCTGCTCGCGTCACCCTCATCGCAGCACTGTTGCTCGCACCGCAGATCCATCCCTGGTACCTCTTGTGGCTTCTGCCGATCGAGGTGGCGGCAGGTGGGATAGGCGGGCTCGTATGGTCTGCCTCCGTACTAGTCGCTTATGCTCCCATTGATCTTTGGCAGCGAGCACGGATCTGGAACGAAGCGAGCCTCGCAAAGACGTGCGAATTCGGCCTCGTGCTTCTAGTGTTCGCACTGGAAGCCTGGCTATTTAAGACAGACGCCTCCGTTCCACATGCTCGTTTGCCAATTCTGCCGGATAGCTCTCAGCGCCGCTGATACGTCCTGCCCCCACGACGGGCAGGCGGGGGTCGAGGTGCAACCGCAACCCGTACCCGAGGCTCTTTCACGGCGCTTCCAAGTGCGAGCACCCTACGCCGTCGGCTTCGCGAGCACCCTCTACGACGTCGACGACATCGAAACCGGTCGCCGCGGGGTGCTGAAGCTGCTGCCGAGGGTGGCGCGCTCACTCGTGGCCGAACGCCAACGCATGCGCCGCGAGCTGCTCAAGCAGGCGACCTTGACGAGCCCTCACCTGACGTCGCCTATCGCGGTCGGCGAGCACGAAGGCTGCCTGTGGGTGTTTCGGCCTTTCGTCGAGGGCGCCTCGCTGCGCGCGCTGCTGCACACCCGGGGCGCGCTCGAGCCCGCGCAGGCGCTTTCGATCGCGGCGCAGATCACCCAAGGCCTCGATACTTTGCACCGATCGGGCCTTCTGCATCGCGACCTCAAGCCCGAGCACGTCATCCTGAGCCACGATGCAGAGGGACGCTCCTGCGCGGTGCTGATCGACGCGGGCGTCAGCCGCCATGTGAAGCCCAGCGCGGGGGGCCTCTTGTGTGGCACGCCGGGCTATGTCGCGCCTGAGCACCTGCTCGGCAAGCTCGTCAGCTTCCGCAGCGACCTGTATGCGCTCGGCTGCGTGCTGTACGAAATGCTGAGCGGCGTTGGCCCCTTTGTGCGCGACGACGAACAGGCTACCCTCGCCGCACAGCTCGCAGGCGAGACCCCCACGCTGTCCGGCGATCATCGCCCCGCGCTTACCGCACTGCTGCGTTCGCTCCTCAGCAAAGACCCTCACGATCGACCGTTCTCTGCGCAGAAGGTGCGCAGGGCCTTAGACCCTTTCTTGACGGATGGAATCGCCGTGACCTTACCCCCTTCGCCCCCCTCCACGTTTGCACGTCCCGCCCGCGAGCTGCCGGTGCCCAAGCCGCCCGCACCCTCGCGTATTCCTCCGCCTCCGCCGGCCGCTTCCGCCGGCGACAAGGGAACAACGACCTCGGCGCCACCACCACCCGCACGGCCGAACCGCGGTGACGCCACGGAGCCGCTGCAGCTGGATCAGCTCCTCGAGCTGCGCACGAGCCACGCCACCGCCGTCGCGCCGCCGACACCACCGCGCGCGGACCTTCGCGGCGCCGACGCCACCCAGCCCATCGGGCTCGAGAGCATCCTGTCCGTCGAGCGCTACGCGCGGGCGGTGCCCAAAGCTCCGCCGGAGAAGCCCGAATACAAGCCCACGGCGGACCACACGCAGCCGATTCGTCTGGACCAGATCCTGTCCGTGGCGGCCGAGCGCAAGAAGGCTCTGGCTGTGCCGAAGGTCCCCTCCCCCAGCTCGGAGCAGGCCCAAGGCCCCAGCGAACGGGCCGATGCCTCGCACTACGACCTCGACGTCGAAATTCCCGACGATGCGGCCGTCGAGCCCGTGCCGCACCGTGACACGGCAGGCCTCCCCACACCGGCCGATCACGCGCCGCCCAGCGCGGTGGCGGCCGACACCCTCACCGATGCCCACGACAGCGCCGATGCCCACGACAGCGCCGATGCCCACGACAGCGCCGATGCCGAGCGCGGTGACGCGCCCGCCGTGCTCGCACCCGTCACGCGCGAAGAGAAGCGGGCCGTGCAGAGCACACTCGTGGGCATGCCCGCGC
>CAYNOM010000923.1:0-235 GCA_964398415.1 uncultured Polyangiales bacterium
GGTACTGCGCCTCGGCCGTGGACGAAACGGTGGCCCAGTACAGCTTGTGATCGATCACCGCGCGATGATCGGTGAGCCGGGCGGCCGCGAGGTGCATGCCCGACTTCGTGTACACCACGCGCTCCGCGGCCAGCGGCAGCTGGCCCGAGAGCTTGCCGTGGAAGTCGAGCTGCTCTGCGAGGGTGAATCGCTCGCTGGAGCGGTGCTGCTCCCAGGCGGCCTGAGCGAGCGACCA
>CAYNOM010000923.1:245-2830 GCA_964398415.1 uncultured Polyangiales bacterium
TCGAGGAGGCCCCTCCGGTCGATCGGCAGGACCGCGAGCGCCGGCTCGAGCGTCCGGTACGGGACGATGGTCTCGCCGAGGTGGATCCGGTAGACGAACTCGGTCTCCACCACGCCCTGCAGACCCGGCAGGTCCTTCCACGGCTTCTTCTCGTTCGCGCTGCGCGCGGACTCGACCGAGACGCGATTGCGTACCTGTCCGAGCGGCCCCGCCGACATCCGCTCGACCATGAAGAGAACGCGCGGCACGATCGATGCGCCCTGCCGGAAGCGCGGATGATAGGGAGACCGCTCCCCCCGATCATCGCGCCTGGCGGCGGCACCGCCGCGCGTGATGACGCGCTCGACCTCGGCCCAGGACGCCCCTCCGCTCGGCAGCCGGCCTGACCAGACCTCTGCATCGTGGGGCAGCGCGGCGGCGGCCTCGCTGCGGCGCCCGAAGATGACGCACGCGGTGATCGGGAAGAAGTGTGGCCGCAGCTTGCGCAGGTCCCAGGGCCGGGTGAACGCGGCCCGCAGGTGTTCGTGCGCCCCGTCGTAGCGTCCGCTCCGGAAGCCCTCGTACTGCCCGCGATCCAGCACCCCGCTCGGCATGACGAAGGCGAAGCTGCCGGACGGCTTGAGGTAGAGCTGCATCGCGCGCACCGCGAAGAGAGCCGACAGATCCTGGTGCGTGGCGACCTTCCTCCCGTGCCAGAGCCCGCGCGCCTCGCTGAGCGCGCGGAAGTCGTCCTGCATCTCGCTTGCCATGAACCGGTACGAGAGCCAGGGAGGATTGCCGATGAGCACATCCACCCGGTTCGACGGCCGAGCGAGCCACTGGGGACGCGCGAGGTTTCGGATGTAGTAACCCCAGATGTGGTCGCGGCCCTCGTCGTGAAGACGGCACATCGTGTGGAATGTGGCCGTCAGAGTTGCTTGCATCTTTGCCGGGATCGCCAAGCGCCGGAATACCCCGCCGAGGGTCGGGACTTTGGAGCGCGGTACTCGCTTGGCTGCGAGGTCCGCGAGTTGCGAGACCAGATCGTCGAAGAGCCGGAGGTCCTCGAGGAGCGCGAGGGGGAACTTGAACTCCGATGGCGCGAGCTCGGCCTGATCGTTGACGCCGATGCGAAGCTCGTCGGCGGACCATAGGTCTTCCGTGGCCGCCTTCCATTGGATCGAGTCCCCGAGAAACACCGGGACACGGATGGGCCCGCGATCTGCGCTGGCCAGCCGTGTCGGCCCGATCGCGAGAAGATACGTCACCCGTGCGAAGGTCACAGCGACTGGGTGCAGGTCCATACCCACAACCGATTGCGTCACCCCCTCGATAGCGGCGCCGGTTGGAGTGCCGGCTGCCTCGGCGGCCTCGAGATAGCGCCGGACTGCGTGGAACAGGAAGGTACCAGACCCACACGCGGGATCCATCGCGCGGACCGCCATGGGGTCTGGGAGCGCGACTTCGACGATGCGCTCAGCGAGCCAATCGGGTGTGTAGTACTCGCCAAGCTTTTTCCGGGTCTCCGCCTCGATCACCGACTCATAGAGCACCTTCAGCACGTCGTGCTCGACAGCGCGCCAATCGAAGCGAGCCACCCGTCGCGCGAGGGTCCGAACGAACGCCTCGCCGTGTGGTACGTCGACGACCCAGTCGAAGAAGTCGGACTCCACGACGCCGTGCACGCCCGCTTCGTCGAACTTCGCCCCCGTCAACAGCGAGCGCGGGACCGTCGCCTCAGGAGAGAGGCCGAGCACGGCGTGCGCGATGATCTCGGCGGAGTTGACCAGGAGCGTGTGCTCGATGAACAGGTCATCGCTGTCCTCGAACTGCGTTCCGAGCGCCGTCCCCAGCAATCGGGCCCAGAGCTTGCGCTTGGTGCGCAGGACCGGTGAGTCACGGTTCTGCTCGAAGAGTGCGCGCAGGCTCTCACGATCCAGCGCGTGCGCGCTGCTTCCGGCGCCCAGACGGAGCCGGATTTCCGTGGGTGTGGGGCGGATGTCTCGCGCCGTGGCGAGGACACCCTCGAGCCAGATGAATAGCCGATCTGCGTCGGGCTTCTTTGCGTCGACGAGGATCGGCTCGCCCACCTCGGCGAGCTCGCCTTCGCGGACGTGATAACAGCGCCACTCCGCTCCATCGGTGAGCACCCCCACGTATCGTCGCGCATGCTGTTGCTCGCGGGCGACGACATGCCCTCGGAGCTGCGCGACCGCGTCCCGGAGCACCGTTCCGCGACGGAGGTCCTTCTTGACTTCGATGACCGTTGACCCTGTCTCCACGTCGATGCGGTGACCGTCGCCGGCGTGCGCCTCGAGCAACACGTCCTCGGTGACCCCGAGCGGGCCGCGCAGCAGGAGGTCTCGAACGTCGGCCTGGACGTCTGCTTCCGAGCGCGGTGCATCGCGAGCAGCCAGCTTCGACACGAGGGAGAGGACGGCGGACATGGGCAGGACCTTGCGGGCAGGCTACCGGATACGGGCGACTGCGTCGCGGGTGGGACGCCGTGCGCTGTCTCGAACTGACGCTCAGCCCTCGCCGCTCAGCCCTCGCCGCCCTCGGGCTCGCCCTGGCCGTGGCCGTGGCCGTGGCCGTGGCCCGAGTGT
>CAYNOM010000924.1:0-2826 GCA_964398415.1 uncultured Polyangiales bacterium
AGGCGCGGCTCGGCTCGCGTGCGCGTGCAAAGCGCGCGAAGTACAGATAGGTCGCGGCCTGGAGGTAGAGGAGCAAGGGCTCCACCCACGGGCCGTCGTCGCGCAGCGCGCGCACGAGGGCAATGGAGCTCAACGTGTGGATGCCGAGGATGATCCCCGCAAAGAATAGGAAAAACCGATTCGGACGCAGCGCGGAGGTCGCGATGACGAGGGCATAGGCGCAAACGGAGGCGATCGAGAACGGCGTCATCGTTCGGGGTGGGTCGCGCCGGGCGAGCCCCTCGTTTCACTGAGCCCTTGGCCTGCGCTCGTCCACGATAGCGCGCACTCGTGATCATGAGCATGTGGGTGAACGTGCGCGCGACATGCGGCACGCTTTCCACTTTCCTCCATTCTGCGCGTGTCCTCTCGGGGCCACGCGGATCCGTGGCATCTCCACGAAAAAAGGGATCACGGAGTTGATCCTCGATCAGGCAGAGCAGGATCTCGTCGACACAGCAGAGTCCTTCGACGCAGCACGTACGCTCGCCGAGGCTTGTTTCGATGCGTTCGAAGCCTGTGCGTCGGAGTCCTCCGACGACGCGGCGTGTCGCGCGACCCTAGACGAATGCTTGCCTGACCAAGCGCCACCTCCGCCGCGCTGTCGTGGGGAACGCGGCCACGGGGATGGCATGCGACCTCCGCCGCCCGCTGGGCAAGCGTTCGAAGACCAGCGCTCGCAGCACTGTGCCGAGGCGACCGCGCGCTGTGCGGCCGGAGATGCAGACACGGCGCGCTGTGACCGAGCTCTTGCACGTTGCGACGATCTCGCGACATCCGACTGAACTCCGCGTAGGCCCCGAGCGGCGTTCCGAATCGACCCTCCACGCTTGTTGGATACACAATCACGTGATGAGCCGGCGAATCGCGTCAGTCGGGGCGAGGTCGGCGAGGGACTCCATGCTGACCGCGTAGTAGTGCGCAGCCTCGGCACAGAGGTCGACGCCTGCGTCGACGAGCAGGCGCACGATCTCCTCGTGCCCCTCATCCACCGCGTAGGCCAGCGCGCTTGTGGCGAAGGGGCTTTTGCCCAGGCCGCGCAGGTTGACGTCGGCCCCGCGCGCAAGCAGGAGTCGGACCCGAGCCACATCCCCGGCATGCGCCGCGAGCATCAACGGCGTGTCGCCATCAGCCGTGTGCGCGTTCACGTCAGCGCCCGCATCCAGGAGCGCCGCGGCCACGGCCAGGCTCGCGGCGACGTGCAAGGGGGCATAGCCACGGCGATTGGCAACGTTGGGGTCCGCCCCTGCCTTGAGCAACCACTGCGCAATGTCCAAATGACCCCTGGCGCTCGCACGCTGCAGGGCAGTGCTTCCGAGCCAACTCTCGCTTTCAGCGCGAGCGTCGACCGGCGTCCCGGACGCCACGAGTCGCCGCACTTCCGCCAGATCGCCCCCGTATGCCGCTTCATGCAAGGCATCGCTCTTCTGCCCCATGCCTCGCACTCTACTTTGATCGCTCCTTCTTGCATCCGGTACCAACATGTACAAGTGCAGCGGGACCCGGCGCGTACCACGCGCCTGGCCCGGAAGTCGCCGGCCAACGGAGCACCGGACACCCCCAGGAAGGAGCAGCACCATGACGAAGCCCAGCCCCCAGCACAGACGAGTGGCCGTCGTCGGAACCGGCTTCGGCGGCCTCGGCGCCGCCATCCGGCTCAAGCAGAAGGGCATCGACGACTTCGTCGTATTCGAGCGCGCCCACGACGTGGGCGGCGTATGGCGTGAGAACACGTACCCAGGCTGCGCTTGCGACGTAGAGTCGCATCTCTATTCGTTCTCGTTCGCACCGAACCCGGACTGGACGCGTACCTTTTCCCCCCAGCCAGAGATCCTCGCGTACTTGCAGCGCTGCGCGCGCGACCACGGCATCCTGCCGCACGTTCGCTTTGGCCATTCCGTGCAAGAAGCGTCGTGGGACGGGCACGCGAAGCGGTGGGAAATCTCTACCTCGGAGGGGACCTACACGGCCGACGTCATCATCGCCGGGATGGGCGGCCTGAGCGAGCCCGCCATCCCAGACATTCCAGGCCTCGACTCGTTTGAAGGCCAGGCATTTCACTCGGCGAAGTGGGATCACTCGCACTCGCTCGAGGGACGCAAGGTCGCTGTGGTCGGCACCGGCGCTTCGTCCATCCAGATCGTGCCCGCCGTTCAGCCGAAGGTGCAGAAGCTCTACGTCTTCCAGCGCACGCCCGCGTGGGTCATACCGCGCTTCGATCGAGAGATCACCGCACGCGCGAAGGCGCTGTTCGCAGCGTTCCCGAGCACTCAACGCCTCGTTAGAGCATCGATCTACGCCCGGCGTGAGCTGTTCGTGCTCGGCTTTCACAGCCCCGCCGTGATGAGGGTGCTCGAGCGGTTCGCGACGCGTTACCTCGAGTCCACCATCGCCGACCCGATGCTCCGCGAGAAGCTCCGGCCGAGCTTCCGTCTAGGCTGCAAGCGCATCCTCATTTCCAGCGACTACCTGCCCGCGCTCAGTAAGCCCAACGTCGACGTGATCACGAGTGGGGTCCGCGAGGTGCGCGCGCGCTCGATCGTCACGGACGACGGCACCGAGCACGAGGTCGACACGATCGTGCTCAGCACCGGCTTCCAGGTCACAGATCCTCCCGTCGCCCGCGCCATTCGAGGCGAAGGCGGCCGCACCCTCGCGGAGGTCTGGGCGGGTAGCCCCAAGGCCTACCTGGGCACGATGGTCGCCGGATTTCCGAACTTGTTCCTGCTCACGGGCCCCAACACTGGACTCGGCCACAGCTCAGTCGTGCTCATGCTCGAGAGTCAG
>CAYNOM010000925.1:0-2821 GCA_964398415.1 uncultured Polyangiales bacterium
GACGAGGTCGGGCTACACGCCCCGGTGAAGCGGATACGTTTAGTCTGCGGGCACGAGCTTCACGCATCCGCGCCACCGCTCGACGAATGCGTCCCGGTACCAGCCTGTGAGGCCGAGCACGATCCAGCCGCCGCGCGCGCTGGCGAAGGCCGAGATGGTCTCGACGACCGACCTCGGCAGCGGGCTCCTGCTGGCCCTGAACTCGGCGCCGTGCCCCTCGCCGGAGCGCAGAAGGACTTCGAGGGGGGGCTGAGGGGGGCTTGGTCACGGCCTCGCTACCTCTTCGTCTGCCCGCGCATTCCTCCGGCGCGGAGCCGCACCCGACTGGGTTTGCGGCGGATGTGCAGGCACAACGATTTTCAGTGACCACTTCGGCGGGTACCACTGCGGCACCGGCGCCGGGCGTGGCGTGTACTTCTGCTTGATGCGGGTTCGCCCCGACTCGCCCTCGACCTCGGGATGCGCGACGCGCGCGTACTTGCTGACCTCACAGAACACGTTCTGGCAGTCGATGAGCTGAAGGCTTCGGCCCCAGAGGCTCTGGAACTTCATGCCCAGCCGCGAGAACTCGTCGCCAGCGCGCTCGGCCATGACCTGGATGATCTCGGGCTCGCTCAGGCCCGCAGTGTCCTTGAAGCACTTGCTGATGCCGTCCCGAGCTCCGGGACCCGCCACGACGAACTCCATCTCGGAGAAGTCGGTCAGCTCGCTGTAGTTCATGTCGATGGCGAACTGGAACGCGAGGAAGTCGCCGAGCGACGGATAGCCGCGCAGCAGCTCGAACGCTCCTCGAAGCGAGCCCGCCTTCGCGAGCTTCTTCGGCGCTCCGTCGGCCATCATGTGCTCGATGAGCCGGAGGTGGTTTCGATGCTTGCGCGGGCTGCCGAACGCGGGCGACGGCATGATGTACGCGGCCGAGTAGACGCGCGCTCCTTCCTCGAGCAGCCCGTCGAGCACCTTCGCGTAGGCGTCGAACGAAAAGTCCTTCCAACTCAGCGCTCCGAATTTCGCGCTCAGGCTCTCCCACGTCTCGATCTTGTTGAAGAGCTTGAAGAGCATCGTGCGAAAGAAGACCTCCTCGGCCTTCTGCGAGCCCTCGTAGATCACGTGCCGGATCAGGTACTGGCTCACGCGGTCCGACGCTCGGTACGCGTTCGTGAAGCGATGGACGCTGAGGATCGGGTCCTCGGTCCAGGGCGGCGTGCTCCCGAGCACGCGGCGCATGAACATCTCCTGTCGCTCCGAGGCGAAGCGCCAGTACGTATCGAAGACGGGCGTCGTCTTGAGCACGCGCCCACCCGACAGCCGGATCTCGTAGGCGGCTCGCGTGCTCAATCGGTCCACGCGTCCCCCGTGCGGTTCTTGCCAAAAGGCGCCCGAGAGTTATCCGGCTGCTTGGAAGCCTTGCGCAGGTACGCTTGGTGAATCCAGTCTTGAACGGTCGTGGGGTTGTCCGACCAGTTGTAGATGGCCGCGAACTCGCACTTGGCGTTGTCGTAGAGGCGCGGCGGAATCGTGCGGGGGTTGTACTTCGTCGGATGGGCTCGCGGGTACGTCGGCAGCAAGATCCCGAGAAGGCCGGAGCGCGGGTTGTACTCCGTGTGTCGGATCGACGAACCGATCTCCCAGTCGATGTGCTTCCGCTGCCACGTATCTGCGCCGATCAGCACGACCGTCACCGAGGTGTCGCGGAGGAACTCGTCGCGGATCCTTTGGCGGATCGTCTCAGCGGGAAGGCTTGAGTCGATGTCTCCATCATTCACCGAGCCCGGAACGAGGACGTCGAAGATGCTTCCGAACTGCTCGAACTTCGTCTTGTACGCTTCGTCGAGCGCGTGGTGATAACTAACGAAGACCTTGTGTCTGTTGCTCATGTCGCTCCTCGCGAAGTTGACTGCCCCTGCTTGGCGCGTTCGTCGCTCGCAGCGTGGGACGCGTACGTGAGTCGCCGGTCGCTGAGGTCGAGCGTCACGCGGCCTCCAGGACCGGCGCACAGCGCCCGGAAAACGCGGTAGCCGTCGAGGATCGCGGTCTCCCACTGCCACAGCGGAACGGTCTCGACCTCGAAGCCCTCGACGAACTCCTTGACCGTCTTCAGCAGATCGAGGTCAACGTGGTCGAGCCCGTCGAAGAATTTGAGCTGCTTGGCGCGGCTGAAGACGATCGCCGAAGCCGCCTCTTCGATGATGCCCGCCCGCGCGCCGTCCTGCGCCTCGTCGATCATCGAGTTGCTCCTGCGCTTGGTCCGCATGAGCGCCCTCACAACGGGCGACCACCCGAGATGCACCGCGTAGGCGAAGTGGAAGATGTCGTGGAAGCGGTATCCATCCGGGTCCTCGATGTTGTCGGTGAGCCGGTCGCCGAAGTTGATGTCGTTGCAGCGCAGGATGACGGCCTTGTGGCTGCCGCGTGCCCGCTCGAGGAAGTCGACCTGGAGCCGTCGAGGGAGCTGCTCCTCCACCGGGAAGTCGCCGTCGAAGAGGGGCGCGTAGCCCTTCTCGTCGGGCCAGCGGCTCCTGGTCTTCGCCGTGTTGCGCTCAGCAGCGTCGCGGAGGCAAACGTCCGCGTCGTTGCTGATCACCGTCAGCAACGCCCACGTGCGGCCGAGGCGCGTCCGGACGTCGTCGTTCTTCGACGCGCTGACCGCCGCGAGGACTTCGCCCACAGCCGCTCCGAAGTCGAGGTGCCCGGTGAGCTGAGGCCCGTCTGTCGCCGGGAGCACGACCTTGCCCGGCACGGGGAGTTCTTCGAGCAGGCCGGGCGCGACGACCGCGGCGAGGCGCACGAAGTACCAGAGGAAGTCGCCGATCTCCTCGACCAT
>CAYNOM010000926.1:0-2817 GCA_964398415.1 uncultured Polyangiales bacterium
TCGGGGTGAGCGACGAGGCCTCGATTGTCAGCGCTCTCAACGAGATCGTGCAGCGCACAGTAAGCTGCGTGCTGTCCTTAAACGACACCGGCAACGGCACTCCAGACGCCGGCATCATCACGGTTGAGCAGGTGAGCGGTAGTGGCGCGACGCGTACCCGCATCGCGAGCGACGCAAGCAACGGCTACACCCTGGCGGGCGACACGATCACGCTCCACGGCAGCGCCTGCGGCAACCTCAAGACCGCAGTGCAGACGGACGCCACGGCGCACGTCGAGGTGCGTCAGGGTTGTGCCTGCGAGCCCGCGGCCCAGGAGATCTGCGGCAACGACAAAGACGACGACTGCGACGGCCGCATCGACGAGGACTGCATCGTCACCAGCACCTGCGAGCTCGACGCGCCGCCCACGCAGTGTGAGCCGCCGAGCCAGTGCGGTCTCGAGGTGTGCGACGGTAAGGACAACGACTGCGACATGATGATCGACGAGGGCTGCGGTATGTGCCGACCCTTCGCCGAGATCTGCGACGGCAAGGACAACGACTGCGACGGCGACATCGATGAGATGTGCCTCGCCTGCGAAGACCCCTCGCGCGAGATCTGCGACGGCAAGGACAACGACTGCGACGGCGACATCGACGAGGGCTGCGGACCCGTCGTGCAGTGATGAAGCCCGCGGAGTCTCACCCCTAGGGGTGAGAATAATTTCCTACGCTCACCCCAAGTGGTGAGCTAAAGCTGTAGCGCTCTCCCAACCCCCCCGGGCGCGTTGAGCAAAGCTGCTGCTCCCACACGAAGGCCCCCCTTCGCCGGCTGACCGTTGCCCGCGTGCACACGCACCGCGGGCGCGCACCCACGCGTGCGCCTTGGAGACCTCACATGACTGACCGAACGCGCTTCCCACGTTGGTTTCAGCTCGTCGCGTTCTTTGCCGCGCTCGCCATGCTGGCGGCGTGCGGTGATAGCAGTGCAGGCAAGGTGTCGGCGCCCGAAGAGCCGGATGACGAGGTGGAGGTTGGCGTGACTCAGTTGCGGCTGGCGCAGGGTCGCTCGGTTGCAGTCGAGGTTTGGGACGACGCAGCAAACGCCGGCGATGCCCCACCTTCGATGGTCCGCGAACAGATGACCAACGTGGATGGCTTTGTCTGGCTCGCTCTGCCGAGTGTGTGCCGCGTCGATCCCAAGTCAACCGCGCCCGGCACAGGATTTTCACCGCCCAGCTACGGCGATTTCGTGAATTGGGGAACGCTCTTGTGCATGGGGCAGCTGTCGATGATGATCGCGGAGACGGTCGCACCGGTCTATTTCGGCGTCTCAGACGACGGTTTGAACAAGGCCATGGCAAGTACGGAACGTATGTCTAACGTCCGTTACTCCGTGGCTCCACCGAGCGCATCCGATGCAGCAAGTTGGGCTCTTCTCGCCACCGACTATTTTCGCGGAGCGTCTATCTACCTCACGCGCCAGCTGTCGAAAGACGCGAGACGTGCCTGGGACTGGGGATTCGAGCCCACCTCGACCGCGCCGACGGGCTACCTCGCAGAGGCCCTGGCAGGAATGATCGAGGCAGCCGACGCTGCGCGTCGGTTTGTCGCCGCTGCATATGAGGCAGAAGTAACCGCCAATCCCAACTCTGCTCTTGCCAAGGAGATTGCCTGGCGAGGTGTCGAAGACTCGCGGCTCCTGGCAGCTTCTATCTATGCGCATGCGCCTGCGCACCTCTTCCAGGACGGTGGCCGCATTCCCATGTACAACGTGCGCGACGAAGTCGGGGTAAGGTACCTGTCCTCTAGGAGACCGGAGCTACTTCCCAAGGGACATCAGCGCCACGGTGACCCGGTAGTCTGGCTGCTCGCCCCCACGCTCCTTTACGACGCAGGTGCCGTATGGACCTATAGAGACGCCACCACGGGTTTGCGGTGCTCCGGTGTCGTCGCCGACTGTGCCAGCTCACGAGTCCAGGATTGGATGGAGGGCTACCCGATTGCCGAGGGCCAGCCATTGGCCTGGAAGCAAACCAACGGTACCTACTCATTCTTATTTCCTGCGCCCACTCCAATGTGGAGTGGCTACACACTCAGCACCGACAGATTCGATTCGGGACCCCAGGATTCGCGCGTTTGGCCGGTGCTTCGCGACGGATCTCCGACGTCGAGCGAGCGGCTCGCCATGTACCTCATTCGCAAGTACCGACTGGATCCCACGCAGGCGGGCGACGCCATCCTCACTGACCTGCTTTTGGCAGTGAGGGCTGACCATCCCGAGATCTTAGCAGCCAAGACAGATGCGACGCTGACGGAGGCTTTCGGTGTCGCTGCTGGCGACCTGAAAGCCGGCGCGCGTCGGATCATCGACCGAGCGCGGGTCCTAGGTGAGGTCCTGCTTCCAGTCCCCAATACGGCAAGTCCACGTCGCTACCTTCTGGCGCCTGAACGACCGCAGCCTGTCGACGCGGCGTACCTCGCGGCCCAACTCTCCCTGGGCGCTCCTCCGATTCAGACCGGGAGCAACGAACGTCGCTGGGAAGACTACGCAAAGGCCGGGGTGTTCAATGTGGCGACATACCTGATGCGCCACGCAGCGGACATCAGCGCGAATCTCACGGGAGAGGCGGCCAGAAACTTCAACCGGGCGACTGCGTTCGCACGCGAGCTCGAGGTCGGCTCGTACTCCGTGAGCATGGAAGCCTCCGGCTTCGATCTGAAGGTTGTGGATACGCGCGCAGAAGATGTCGCTGCGAGGTTCCAGGTCTTCATTGGCGAGGCAGGACTAGAGCACCGAATAGCTTGAAACCGAAGTCATGCTGCGATCTTACGCTG
>CAYNOM010000927.1:0-2810 GCA_964398415.1 uncultured Polyangiales bacterium
CGACCACGTAGCGCGGCGTGAAGAACTGGTTGCGCACGGCCAGCTCGCGGCTGTTGCGCGGCGCCTGGCTCTCCTCACGCATCTTCCGGCGCTCGTCCTGGCCGTTGAAGAACTGGTAGACCCAGCCGATGGTCTCGTCCTCGCCCCATACGCGGGCGAGCTCGGTGGCGTTCAAGATCTCGAGGAGCTGCTCGAAGGTCGCGCGCTTGGGCCACAGCACGCTCGAGGGATCACGGCGGTCGAAGAGGACCTTCACCTCGGTCGACAGCTCGTCGAAGAGCGACTCGAGGTAGAGCCGGTAGCCTGTGCTGTCGGGCAAGAGCGGCAGGCCCGGCGCCATGCCGCAGAACTCGCGATAGCCCGCCGACTGCTCGCCCTTGGTGACGCACTCCTGCACAAGCTCGCGAGCCTCCAACATCTTCAAAGCGACGAAGCGGTTGAGCGTGGTGAACGCGGCGTCGCGCAGGTAGTCGCGGGCGGCATCAGCCGGGCTCATCCCGGCAGCGCGCTTGTGCTCGATGGCGGCGACGACGCGCTCGCGCCGATACGCGTCGCGCGCGCAGAGGTGCTTGCCCGCCTTGGTTGCCACCTCGCCGTCGCGATGCACGTCGAAGTCGCCCTCGAGTTGGGCGGCAAAGTCCTCCTCGAGGAGCTTCCGCGCGCGCTGCGTGGCGCGCTCGATGGCATTGCGTGTTTCTTTATCCATCAAAGTCTCGTTTGGAACTTGCGCACCTGTTGTGCTCTGTTTACGCAATTCCGAGAATGCCATAAGCATTTGATACTACGTGGCTTTTTGAGTCCAATCCGCGTCGGGATTACATGCGAATTGCGTAGCAATTGCGTAAAACGGATCAATCATCGCCACCCTCGATCGGCTGAGGTCCCGGATACCAGCGAGCTGCTTTCGTCTTTCCCGCCGGATGGGCTTGTCCTTCTCGCTTCAGCTCGCGCAAGAGGTTCTGGACCTGGCTGGTTTTCATTCCTGGGAGCACCTGATTCAACTCGCCGAGCGGACTGCCGTCCCGAGCGTTTCGCGCGATGTGCTGGCGCAGCAGTGCTTTGTTGGTTTCGCGATCGAGGCCGCGGCGCCGTGTGTACTCCCCCCGCTTGCCGACGAACGAATAGTAGCGGCTCGACAGTGTGAGCTTCTTCGGCGAAGGACGCTCAAGCGCCCCGAGAGCAATCAGGAGAGAGATGCGCTGCTTCGCACGCTCCGGAATGGGTAACTCGCGGTGGACGGCGTCGAGCACAATCAGGTCGTCCAAGCTCAGCAAGCGTTGAGTCTCGCTGCTCAGCCTCTCCAAGAACCGAAGGAAGCCCTCGTCCTGAACTTGGCCGTGAAGGATCACCGAGACTAGGAAGTCGTCGCTTCTGCTGAAGTCGGGTGGCAACTTGCCCTCGGACACGGCCGCGGAGAACATTCGGTCCGCTCCCTGCCCGGAGCGCTCGACCAGCCCACAGCGCGCGAGGGCATCGGCCAGGCGTCGATTGCGTGGCGACTGCCGCTCCAAGATGTTCTCTGCTGTCACCCCCGCCGGGAAACCGCCAGGGCTGTCGATCTGGATCCACTTGGGATACTGCTTTACGAACACCGAGCCGCCGAGTCGGTAGTCCCGATGACTGATGGCATTGAGGATCGCCTCGCGCACCGCCGATTCATTGAAGGCCGGAACATCGCGACGGAACAGCCCATCTTGAATGGAGTACAGATCGTTCCTCAGGTTGATCGTCTGCCAGAGCTCCTCTTCGAAGACGAGAAAGCCCTCTCGATACTCTTTCCGCTGCTGATACGGGATGGATCCATCGTCCGAGCGGTACTCGAACACCACTTCCGCTTGTGCGAGGTGACGTCCTAGGGCGCGCCGGGTTCCGAGAAGAATGAGGGCGGCGAATGTTAGGTCGCCGTCAACCGCGAGCTCCGCATCCTCAAGAAGGCGCTCCACCGAGAGCTCGCGAAGGTCCGATCGCTTGGATTTCTCCATCCACTTGGAGCGAAACTTCTCGATGGCTTGCGGGTCGAGATCCGCCAGGGTTGCGGCACGACACACTTCGGCCGAAAAGTCCGGCTGGGTTTCGGCAAAGACACGCTGCAGCATGTCTTGCGTCATCGGGACGAGATCTTCGCCGCCGCGCATCCAATACGCACCCTTGTACTGAATAGGGAATCCAATCGGTCGCGGCGGAACATCAAACACCACCACGCGCCCATCCGGATGCTCGATTGCGTCGGCATCGATCCGTAGGCGAAGCCGCTCCACCAACCCCGCCTTTGTGCGTTCCAGGTTTTCGAACTCTTGCGTGCCGACGACACGACGGGGACGCCTGTCGGTCACGCCCAAGATGATCCTGCCGCCGCCTTCGTTGGCCAATGCCGCGCAGTACTTGACCAGCTTCTCGAAGTCGAAGTGGTTCTTCGCTTCCTTGAACTCAAGATGCTCGTCTTCCTTGAGGACAAGCAAATCGACAAGCAGTTCGAGCGTGGTTGTCACTGAACGATCACCTTCTTGCCTGCTCCGATGAGTCGCGCGCACTCCTCGCGCACGCCGTCGAGCGCAGCTTCGAGCTGCTCCTCGGTCTCGATGCCGCCCGAGAAGTAGCTTCCGACGCTGACCGTCACGACCCGCTCCCCGTCGATGTTGCGCCGCAGCTCCGCGATGGCGGCGCTGAGGCGGCCGCCGCAGGCGTCGCGGTCGGCGCGAAGCTGGGGGATCGGCACGCGGGGCTCGTCTCGCTTCTGGCCGCGCTCGAACGGCTCAGCGAGGCGCCGCTGCTGGCCCTCGTCGATCTCTGCCCAGCCTGGTGTCTTCAAC
>CAYNOM010000928.1:0-2810 GCA_964398415.1 uncultured Polyangiales bacterium
GAGCTGGACGCCGCTTTTGACGAGGCTGAACAGGCGCGCGAGGCGGCCCGGCAGACGCTCGATCGAAAGGGTGCCGAGCTGCGCGACTTCGAGCGCTACGTTCACCTCACGCTCGCGCAGGCCGGACGTCTTCCACTGGACGTCCAACAAGATCTGCTCGACGTCACAGACCACTTGATGACTCAGCTGGGTAGCGCGAGCGCGGCGCTCTTGCAGTGCGAGGTGGCCCTTCGGTTCGAGGACGCCGGCGTGCTGCGTGAATGCTCCGACAAGCTCGCGCGCGAGCTGCCAGACGACGCGCGGACGTTGTCGTACGCATGGGCCGCTCGCGTCGCGGCCAGTGACTTTGATGGCGCCCGGACGGTGATTGCGCGGGCTGAGGCCGCTGGGCTCGACTCCGCCGCGCTCGACAAGATGCGGTCGGGGCTCCGGCAGCTCGAGGGTGGCGGCTCGCTCGAGCCAGCGAGCTTGCTCGCTGCAGGTGCCGTGCTCGCGCTCATTGGGCTCGGCATCCTCTTCGCGCGTCGCAGGCGTGCCGGGCTGGTCGCGGCTTGAGCCGCTCGTCACTCCACCACGATCTCGCGACGCGGTGACCACGCGGAAAAGCCGCGCGTCTTGAGGTTGCGAATTCGAGCGCGCAGGTAGTACGAGCCGGGGCCCGCGTCGGCGCGGAAGGTCACGTTCGAGCCGCGGTGCCCCTTCAGGAGGAAGTTGTACGCCGCCTCTCCGGGACGCTTGATTTGCAGATCCTCGACGTAGCCCTCGGGCATGTCTGTCTGAGCCCACAGGATCGCGAAGGTCGTGCTCTCGTTGCCCTCACGGGGACTTGCCTCGAGCGCGACGTGCACGAAGGAGGAGGCACCCGTCGCGTAGTCGGTGAGCTCGTAGGTGCCTGAGGCCGGAAAGCTTACCAACAGGGCCTCGGAGCCCCCGAGCAAGGAAGAGCTCACGAGCTCGAGCGTGTGGGTGTCCGCGAGCGCGTGCTTCTTTGGGCTCGTGTCGGCGATGTGGAATGCCACCGTGTGTCCGGCCTGGGCCGGAACGTGAATCGGTGCGAAGCCGTCGTCCTCGACGAGGATCGGGCACAGGTGGGAGAGCCACACGCGCGACGCCGCGGTCGTTGCGCTCTCTCCCACGGCCCACAGCCCGCCCTGACCATCTGGGCCCACGTGCCGCAGGGTCGCCGAAGCCCCAGGCACCTCACCCCGCGCGAGCGACCACTCTCGCCCGTTCCAGTGTTGCAGCATGGGAACGCGCTTGCCGTCCGCGGTCTGCTCGCCGACGGCCCACACATCCACCGCGCTCAAGGCCGCTATCGCTCTCAGCGATGCCGGGCGCGAGACGGACGCGAGGCGTCGCGCGGTGAACCCTTCGCCCGCATCGAGCAGCGCAAACGGCTCATCTCCAAGGGTTCCGATGGCCCACAGGTTGTCCGGTGCCGTCTCGAGAAGCTGGCTTACGCGTCCCGCCTTACTGAGCGGCAACGAGCGCTGGCGCCACACGTCGCCCTCCCAGCGCGCCGCGAACGGGGAGAGGAGACCGACGACCTCGTCGGAGACCTCACCGGCCGTCCAGACTTCGCCAGAGCTGACGCCGCGCGCGGCATGCAGACTCGCCCTTTGGTGCTGGGGGAAGGCGTCGTCCGTGGCATCCACCCAAGTGTCGGAGGTCAACCGCAGCACGAGCGCTTCGGTGCCGCGTATGGCGGAAGGTCGAGCGCCCACGGCCCACAGCTCACCGGTTTCGGACACCGTCAGGTCGTGAATGAGTCCGTGAGCTTCCGGCGCGGGTTCGCGGGTCCACTCGGTGCCATCCCAATGCAGGATGAGCGGGCGTGTGATGCCGTTCTCGTCGACGTAGGCACCCGCGGCCCGCACGTCGTCCGTGCCGCGAGCCACGAGGCTCGTGAGCTCGCTCGTGCGTCCGAAGCGCGGTAGCGCGACTTCAGACCACTTTCGGCCGTCCCAGCGCAAGATGAGGGCAAGGGGACCACCTCCCACCGCCCAAGCCTCGTTCTTCCCCGTCGAAAGGACGCGAGAGAGCCGCCCCCCTTTCTCGTAGTCGGGTAGGTACTGGGTCTGCCAGCTGCCTGTGCAGGCATAGTTGAGCGTAGGGGCCGCGGTCGACTCGTCCTCGTCCGCACCGAGGTCGGCCTCGCGTGAGGCGTCCGAATCACCGCAGCCCATCGCAGGGCCCGAAAGCGCGATCGCGCAGACCAGCGCTCGAGCTGCGGTCCGAGGGTTCCGGCGCTTTGAGGCCCAACGAATGTCGAAGGGGTGACGTTGCATCGAAAGGAGCTCCTTGCAGACGGGGTCGCAGGGAGGGTGGCCCGTGGCGTACCTCGCTGCCTTCGCGCGCAGGCTAGAACACGCCGGAGTAGAAGCAGGCACGGAACCGCGGCGATTCGGTGACAAAGCATCAGGGCCGAGAGAGCACCTGCTCGTCGAGATACAGGGGCCTACCGGCGGCGCAGCTCGCGCGCCGTACCGCGTCCTGCACACGCACCCCGTGCACGAGCAGCTTCACGTTGTCGGTGCGAAACCCCGCCGGGCCGTCGGCAAGGAGCATGTGCTCAGGAACGACCCCAGACCAAACCTCCAGATGGTCGACCGATACGCGCAGGACGCGCCCTTCCAGCGTCGCTCCCAGCTCGTGACGGCTGCCGGCCGTCACGGCGGGCAGGGCGAGCTCTCGTTGTGGGCGAACCGTCGTGTATCCGGCGACGCCGCAAGCCGCCGATGTGGTCGCATCGGGGTTCGACTTGAGCTGAACGACGATTCGGCTCTCGGAGATGCGCCACATCGCGTACA
>CAYNOM010000929.1:0-2809 GCA_964398415.1 uncultured Polyangiales bacterium
GACGGGGTCGAGCACGATCACGGCGGAGTCGCTCATGCGCAGCGTGGAGGCCGCGTCGATCCAGTGGCCCTTGAAGCCCGCGGCGCGGAGCTTTGGATGCACCGCGCTCGTGTAGTCACCGCCCTGACACGAGACGATCACGTCGAGGCCTTTCAGCGCTTCGATGTCGTGTGCGTCGAGCAAGCTCTGCGCATCGTGTCCCACATCTGGAGCTTTGCCTCCGACCTGTGAGGTCGAAAAGAACACAGGCTCGATCAGCGAAAAGTCGCTCTCGGCCCGCATGCGCTCCATCAACACGGAGCCGACCATGCCTCGCCAACCTACGAAACCCACACGCTTCATCGCTCGACCTCGTGACCCCGTGTCGCAGGGCGCACGGGAGTTTCTGCTCGGGCTCAGGGTTTGACGCGTCCGACGGGTGTGTGCAATCGCATTGCCGGCGAGCCGCCTGTCCGGCTTCCGGGCCGAGTGGCGCGCGGCACTAGGGGTATGCTGACATAGCGAGATGGGGGCAGAGCACCGAGTTCCTTCGCTGGCCCCGGCCGAGCCCAGGGACGGCTTCGACTTTCCGCGCCGTGAGTTGCACGTGCTCGCGATCCAAGGTCTGCGCCAAGCCACGCTCGTGGCTTTCGTCACCATGCCCTTCGGCTTTCTCACCGAGTGGCTCCTGCGCGATCTCGGCTTCGGGGCCGAAGACCTGACCCTCGCGGCGTTGCGCGTCTTCGCCCTGGTCGCGCTCATGCTCGTCACGCACCTCTACGTGCGCGTTCGCGCCGATCACATCGAGCACCCGTTCTTGATCGGCACGCTGCTGATGTGGAGCGTGGCTGCCCTCGGTGGCGCGTCCGCGGTGGCGACGGGTGGCTTCGACAGCCCCTATCAAGTCGCTGCCGTGCCCATTCTCGTGGTGTGGACGCTCTTGATGCCCGGGGGCTACCGCTACGCGATAGCGCCCCTCATTGGCGGCATGTTGGTCTACCTCACCATCCTCGTCGTGTGGGCTGAGTCGCCGCGGTCGCTCGGTGGGGCCATCGCCACGGGCTTTTTCCAGTTCGCGAGCATGGTGGTCTCGATCATCTTCTGCGAGATCCTCGAGCGCTGGCGCGTGCGTGTCGCGCTCGCATCTTACACCGATGCGCTGACGGGTCTGATGACGCGGGGCTACCTGTTCGAGCGACTCGAGCAGCTCGCAGCCAAGCGCAAGCGCTCACCCGCGCCTGTGTCGGTGATCATCGTCGATCTCGATCACTTCAAGCAGGTCAACGACAACTACGGTCATCACGTCGGCGATGACGTGCTGCGCATGGTGGCGGACGTCCTGCGCAAGTCGACGCGCGCCGAGGATCTATGCGGTCGTCTGGGGGGCGAAGAGCTCTTGCTCGTGCTCGACGAGTGCCCGCTCGAAGAGGCTGTGCGCGTGGCCGAGCGCGTGCGCGAGCAAGTGCAGAAGACACCCGTGGTGAGTGGTGGCGCGACCGTGTGCATCACTCTCTCCGCCGGGGTCAGCGTGGCACCCTCGGGCAGCTTCGACCGCCCCGACGACTTGATTCGCGCGGCCGACGACGCCCTGTATCACAGCAAAGAAGCCGGTCGAAATCAGGTTCAGATTGGAACTTTGCAGTCACCTTACGCCTGAGGCCGAGGCTACTCCTGCGCACCCTTGACGCTTCCATGAAGCTCTGTAGCTTGCTGCGAAGAGGTTCTTCATGCGTTCGGCTTCGGTGTCTTTCTTGGCTTGTTCGATGCTACTGCTGAGCTGTGGTGACGACGGAGGCGGCAGTGCCTCCCAGGCCATCGCGTCTCGACTGCGCGAGTGTGAGTTGGTCACCGACGGGCAGGTGAATCCCTACGTGGGGGATTCGGAGGCGGCCGAGTGCCAAGGTCGTTGCAACGCGTCGGCTACCTGCGAAGAGCTCGCGCGTCTCTACTGTCGCGGACGCGCTTCCGATCGGCTCTCCGACTGCTACGCCGACTGTCTCGCGCCGAAGGAGTGCCCGGATGGCAGTGGGCGCTACACGCTGCTCGCCATCTGTGACGGCGTCAAAGACTGCGTCGACGGCACGGACGAGCGCGCCTGTCCCGATGCGAGGGAGTGGCCCGAGTACTGCAAGAAGAGCGGCGCGCGCATCTTTCCCTTTCAGCGCTGCAACGGCATCGACGATTGCGGCGACCTGACGGACGAGCAGAGTTGTCCCGAGTCAGGGCCCACGTTTACCTGCGAGAATGGGCGCGCTGGGTTCTCGCGCGAGATTCCGCGCACGCGCGTGTGTGATCTGTTCACCGACTGTTCGGACAGGTCTGACGAGTCGATCGAGCAGGGATGTGCGCGCTTGACCTGCTCAACCTCGCGCTGAGCAGTGGGTCAGCGAGCGCGCGAGGCCTTGTACGCGTCCGAGTGCGACAGGAGGAGGCGGCGCACGAAGGGACGCAGGAGGCCCATCCCGAAGCGCTTGAAGCCGATGTTGCTGCTCACCTCGCGCAAGAAATCGTCGTAGGTGTGCTTCTGGAAGTCGAGAAGGCGTTGGCTCTCCGTCGTGTCGAGCCAGTCGCCGTAGAGGTACTTCTCGGCGAACGCCGTGTCGGGAAGAGCGCCGATGCCGACCTCGGTGAGCAGGTCGTTGATCAGCTCGCGGTTCGTGATCTGGCAGCCCTTGCCTCCGCCGATCAGCAGCACCTTGCCCCAGGCTTCGTCGACCTCGAGCGCGCGCACCTGAGCCAGCCCGACGTCTCGTGGATGCACGTATTCGACGCGGCTCTTCAACGTGCGCTCGAACATGAACTTGAGCAGGCTCGGATCGCCGCCCTTGGG
>CAYNOM010000930.1:0-2802 GCA_964398415.1 uncultured Polyangiales bacterium
CAAGAAGGCGATGCTTCGCTCACCATGCGCGCCCCGAATCCGCGGCAAGATCCGCGACCCGTGCAGCGGACCAATCGCCTCGAGCGGCAAGATGTACCCGAAGAGGACGATGGGAGCTTGGTGCTCCACCTTGTAGTACTGGGGCTCGTAGAACATCCGTGTCGTGTGCCGCTCTTCGAAGTCGTCGATACTGCGTTCGATCGCCTTGAGATCGTGAATGCACAGCTGCTCGTGTCGCCGCTCTTCGCCGATGTGCACGCCGAACCGTTGATGGAGAGCATCCCCTCTCGGGTCATGTCCAAAGCGCGCAGCAGCGCATGCGAGCAGTCGCGTCGAGTGGCGCACGTAGTAGTACGTCTGAGCCAAGAAATCCGCGTAGCACTCGGCATTTTCCCAAGGGAACGCGTCGACCGCGTGACTGAGCTTCTCGCTGCAGGCGTCGAGAAAGGCCTTCATGGCTCACCTCGTGGGCGGAGGGCCTGGACGATGGCTTCGTCCTCGGGGCTGTGGGCCTCACGTTTGCACTCCGAGCGATAGAAGGTGACCAGGTCGACCTCCACACCGTGATGCTTCGTTGCATGAAGGCGCCGGAAGCCCAGGCGGTCGGTGAGCCGACTCATCCCCCGGTCTGCGCGCATCGTGCCCACCAAGGCCGCCGCATCCGAGACGAGAAACCGCTCTACCACGAGGGCGCCGAGCACGTCCTTCAGCGAGCATCCGCGAGCTTGGCGAAAGCCCTGAGCGATGGTGAAGTTGCTGGAAACGCACACTCGCGAGCCCTCTGCGGTAGCACGGTCCTTGATCTCTTCGGGCCAGACCGAGAAATAGGAATCGTTGCGCGTGATGGGGCTCTGCAGGTCGACCCAGCGAAAGAAGCTGAGCGCGATGCATTCGTAGCCATGAAACAGCGCACCGACCTCATCCTGGCGCGAGAAGTCGTCGGAACGTAGCTCACTCGAACCTTCGAGCTCGGAGAACGTGTCGCGCCACACGTCGAGCCAACAACGATAGGCTTCGCCGAGGACCAGCACATCCGCGGGGCCGGCTTGGCGAGGACGTAGCAAGTGATAGCTCAAGGCAGCTGGGTCGATGGTCGGACGGGGCGCGACATCGCTGACTAAGGTGTCGTTCTCGGGGATTCTTCGGGCGGGGGACGACTGGTTGCGGAGGGCTGCGCTCATGTACGGCTTCCTTGATGATGCACGGCCCCGAGCACGTGGGATGCGCTGCTGCGCTGCACGGACGGGGGAGATTGAGCAACGCCATCAGCAACAGCCAGGCCATCACGCTACGGATCGATCAGCGCACAACGTCCTCAGATCGGCCGCAACCAAGACGCCCCGATGACGAGCCCAAACGTCCCTGTGAGTGAAGCTGATCTCAGGGGCCTCAGCGAAGGATCAGAAACTCCCATTTGGGAACGGCAAGACCGCATGCCACCAGGGCAGGTCTCATTGCCGCTGAACTCTCGCGCAGTCCAGTGCTGGAATCACTGTCAGGTCTTCCGCTCTGCGCGGGAGTGCGTGATGATTCGATCGCAGTCATGAGCATCGCCCTCTCTTCCGCTCCGATCTCACCCGTGCAAGTGGTGCTGTGCCACGAGATGCTTGCCGTCATCGATAATGGACGCGCGCGACCCGATGAGTACGCAACACTGCGCGCCATGCTTGGGGAGCTAGCGGCAAAGCATCCGACCGGTGTCGGCTGTCTGGCCGTGATCCCAAGCAACGCGTCGCCGCCAAGCGATCAGGCCCGCGCGGCGCTGAACCAAGCGCTCACCGAAGCCAGCGACTCACTGCGGTGCATGTGCTGGGTCGTTGAGGGAGCGGGATTTCAGGCGGCGATGGTGCAGGCCATCTTGACGGGGCTCAGGTTCGTCAGCCGGCGCCCCTACGCGACGCACGTGACGACGCGAATGGCCGAAGCCGCTACGTGGATGCAACATCAGCTGCCACAGAGCAGGCTCGCACGACTGACAGCCTCCGAGATCTGTGACCACATCCAGCGACGGCGCACCGACTTGCCGTGACGCACGCTGGCCTGACTGTTCGGCTCAGCCTTTGCCCCAGCGGTTGTCGAACTCGCAGCGCTGCCCGTAGTCGAGGTCCGACTGATGGCGGAGCTTGACCTCGGGCAGCTCCACACCCTGGGAACGCATCGTGCCGAGCACGATGCCGCGGAAGATCTGAGCGTAGAAGGGGCCCGGCTCCACGCTGCAGCGCCACACCGCATGTTCCGAGCCCGCTAGCTCGAGCGTGTGGGTGTTGGCGGGCACGCACAGCCTGTAGGCATCCACGAGCCGGCTCAGTATCTGCTGAGGGCGCTCGCCCATCAGCGGCGCCATGGTGCGTCCGACGAGGCTCTTCTTGAAGATGGGATAGAACGAGGTCGCCAGGGTATGCAGCGCGTCCGCCATGCTGGCCTGCGGAGAGAGGCGCGCCGCGGCCCAGAAGCTCAGCTTGTAGAAGCCCACGTGTGGGTAGAGGCCGAACGGTACTCGCGGCGCAGCGATACCGAGCTCCTTCAGCACCGCGCCGCGCTCGGAAGGGCGCAATCCGACCACGGCCAGGACGCCATCGAAGAACATGCCGCGGCACTGCTGGCGAGGGGACATCCCATCGATCGTCTCAGCGACAGCGAGTTGATCGGCAGGGGATCCGCCGAGCGAAGCAGCGAACGTCGCTCCCTCACTCGAGTGGTCGGATGCGCGCGAATCGCTGGCACGGAGCTCGGCCAGCACAACGGTGGGCTCGTGCTGGATGCCCGCTCGCGTCGGGTGCACCCTGCTGTGATGCGTCGCCT
>CAYNOM010000931.1:0-502 GCA_964398415.1 uncultured Polyangiales bacterium
GCAGCCTGTTACACGGCGGTACGGATCGTCTGGCGATGAAGATGCCCGCGCGCCGCCAATCGACGGGGAGCTTGGGCGAGCGGCTAGCTCAGGACTTCCTCGAGCGAGGTCGCGCTGAGAATGCGCTCGGCCCAAAGGCCCAGCTCGTCCGCGGAGGCGGCGCGGAGGCGCTGATCGACCGCAGGCGGGAGCTCAGCCAGCTTGAGCTTCAGCATGAGCTGCTTGGCGAGCACTTCGGCTCGGCCCTTGGCTACGCCGATGGCCTCGCCCTCGGCTCGGCCCTTCTGTTCCAGCTTTTCGGCGGTGGTCATGACGGCCTCTTCAGCGGATTTGCCGAGGCGGTCTGCGACCAGGGCTCGCAGCGCCGAGACCTCGACCTCGGAGACTTGCAGAATATAGCGGATGACGGCGGTAAGGGCAGCCAGGCCATTGGGCGCGGTCATCACGCGGAGCATCAGCGGCGCCAGGGCGTGCAACAGCGCCAGAGGGTCGTGCCCTTGGG
>CAYNOM010000931.1:512-884 GCA_964398415.1 uncultured Polyangiales bacterium
GAGATCCATGCCGGGCGGATCGAGCTGGCCAGCGCAGGGACGATCTCGGCCAGCTCGGTCAAGGCTCTTGCGTGAATCTGCTCGTCGGTCTGGGTCGAGAGATCGTCGAGCAAGAACTCCACGTCGAGCAGGTGCGGCGCGAGGGCGGCCTTGGTGTCCTCGTCGAGGTCGAGCAAGTGCGATAGGCGGCGGTCGCCAGTCCAGCCTTTGTCGCTGTGGTGCAGGACGACGGGGACGATGGCGGGCAGGCGCTGGGCTTCCGGGTGCTTTCGGCGCCAGTCGTTCCAGGCTCGCACGCAGTAGTCGACCAGGCGCAAGGGCATCCAGGGGTCGTGGCTGCTCTGGTGCTCGTAGAGGAAGTAAATGAGCGCG
>CAYNOM010000931.1:894-2802 GCA_964398415.1 uncultured Polyangiales bacterium
GCTTCTTCTGCGGTCAGGCCGGTCCCGAAACGGTCATCGAGCTGCGCACCAAACAACAGGTCGGCGTAGCGCTCGAGCAACTCCTCGTCGACGAACGAGATCGGGATGGCCTGCAGCGAGCTCCAGTCGATGCGCTGTGCGATCGCGGATGGCAGCGTCGAGCGCAGGATCGAAGCGGCGTGCTCAGGCATGCCGAATGCGAACTTGAAGAGCGCGTCGTGCGGAGTCGGCACGCCGCGGATGTTAGGCATGCGCTACGGGCGAGGCAAGCTTGGGGACGCCATCTACGTACGCGCGAAGGCAAAGGGGACGGTCCCGCGTAGTTGCACACAAGGCAGCAAAGAGAAGGCAAAGGGGACGGATGGCGCTCAACGCGGTGTTCGTGAAGAAGGCCTGAGCCTTCCCCTTTCGCCCGTGCGCGCCCTCACCAGCTCGTCAGCACCACGAACGCGTTGTAGACGGAGTGACATGCGACCGCCGGCCACAGGCTTCCGCTGCCGAGCCGGACGCGGCCGCACACGTAGCCGAGCAGGCCGTGGTGCACGATCGTCGGTGGAGAGAGGTGCACGAATGCGAACAGCAAGGCGGTGACCACGATCGCGACGTGGCGCGAGAACACGACGAGCAAGAGCTCCAAGATCGCGCCGCGAAACAACCACTCTTCGAGCAGCGGCGTGAGCACCGCAATCGAGAAGAGCGCGATCCACAGGCCCCCGGGTAACACCCGATATTCGAGCAGCATCAGATCGTCGGCCAGCTCCATGCTCAGTCCGAGCAGCGCGGCCGAGAACAGCGCCAGTGCGATGGCGCCGAGCGCGGCCGCAACGCCGCGTCCGCTGAGGCTCGGCCACGAGCACCATGCGTGCGCGCCGCGGCCCACGAGCGCGGTGCCCAGGACGGCGAGCACGAGCTGGGTTCCATACTCGGAGAGCGGCTGTGACCATCCGTGAAGACTCGCCGCCAACGAGCCGATGCAGATCGCCAGCAACGAGCCGTACAGGATCGCTGCCCGCTCCAGCGCCTGCTCGGCCGTGAGCGCCTGGGCGGCTGCGTGCGTCTCCGCGCGCTCGTGACCACAGGTGGTACAGAAGGCCGCGCCCTTCGCGAGCGGCGAGTTGCAGACTACGCAGCAGTCGCCTTCAGTGCCGCGGCTTGCGCTTCCGCTCTCAGGCGGCGCACTGCAAGGCCCGCTTTGATCGCTTTCACCAGCGCAGTCAGGAACATCGCTTTTACTAGCCATCCGCGAACGATCGAGGCCGGATCGAGCACGGCCTCGATGAGGATGAGCGTAACGTAGAGCGCCAGCGAACACACCGCCGCGGCGAAGGTCGCCCGCTTGGCCCACCACCACAGGCCGCCCTGGGTGGCAGCAAGCGCGAGGTTCACGATCAGAATCCCAATCGCCGTGGCCTGGTCGTCCGACCAGCCCAGCCCTGCGAGCAGCACGCCGCCGCAGATGTAGAGGATGGAGACGATTCCCATCCACTTGCGACCTTCGGCAAGTGCCGGAGCGTGAAGTAGGTCGAACTCATAGTCTTGCAGCGGCGACGCGCACCGCGCGCAGAACTTGCTGCGGCTGTCATTGTCGGCTTGGCACTGCGTGCAGGTGATCGGAAAGGACTGGACCAGGCGATCCAGCTGCTCTTGGGTGGCGGTCATCGCTGCTTTGCCCCTGATCTGTACGTCTGTAGTACGTCCGTACAACGAACGCTCCGCGTCCTCCAGGGCCTCTCCCGGCCGAAAGGACTCCCGCGGGGGGCACTCAGGCCGTAGAGTTCCGCGCACGATGACCGCTCCGGCCTGCCCCGTCTGCTCGCTCGACAACCTGCTCGCACACGCCGATCGCTGGGAATGCGTGACCTGTGGCCACGAATGGCCCAAAGACGCGGCGCCCGCTTCCGCCGAGAC
>CAYNOM010000932.1:0-2802 GCA_964398415.1 uncultured Polyangiales bacterium
GAGTTCTCTCGCGCGATCCTCACGGGCGGCCAGTTGATGTTCCACCCGACCGACTGGCTGGGCATCGGCCTGTGGGGCGGCTTCGCGGTGGCGAACCTCGACACTGCCCTGACCGAGGAGGTCGCGGCCAAGGGCCAGACCAACGATGTGAACGTGCTCAGCCTCCCCCGGCCGAGCAACTTCCCCGAGCAGATCGGCCTCATCAAGTGGATCGCGGCGCCTCAGGTCGCGTTCATCCCGCTGCGCGGCAAGCTCGGCATCTTCGAAAAACTCTTCGTCGACACCGATTTCTACGTGGTGGGTGGCGTTGGCATCGTGGGCGTCGAAGAACGCGCCAACGTCGATGCGGGGACGTTCACGGCCTGCCGGAGCACCGGCAGCCTCGCGACCCAGATCACCTGCCTCGAGGGCACGCAGACCGCGCGGGCTTCACGCACCGCCATCGCGCCAACGTTCGGCGCGGGTCTCTCGCTCTACCTCGAGGATTGGCTCGCGATGAACCTCGAGTGGCGCGCCCTGCCCTTTGCCTGGAACACCTCGGGCACGGACGAGTCCGGCGATCCGCGCGGCGATTTCCCCGACGAGCAGATCAACGAGAAGGACCAGCTGAGTCACTTCAACCACATGTTCTCGCTCGGCTTCGCGTTCTATCTGCCCACTTCGGCTGGCCGCAGCCACATGGACGACGAGTAGCCGCGAGGCCTCCGGGCCACGCCGAGCCTACGAAGCCCGCGGAGCTCATGCTCTCGCGGGCTTCGTGCTGTTAGACGCAAGCGCGGCCAAGCGAGCGCCCGAGGCCGAGGTGCGCCGCGGGGCTGGTGCGAGCCGCAAGCTCAGCTTTTGGTCGGCACGCCCTGCCTATCGAGCGCAAAGCCGGAGGGCATGTGGGGGCGCAGCGAGGGCGCGCGCTCGCCTAGCGACCAACGCGCAGCGGCGAAGCCGTCGAGGATACGGGCACGAACACGAACGCTCTCCTCGCGCTCGAAAGCGGCCAGTAGGGCTTCGCGGTGAGCCTCGGCATCGGGCTGTGCGAGCAGCGAGGAGACGGCGTGAAAGCGCACGGTCTCGTTCGCATCCTCCACGAAGCGCACGATGGCTGCGCCGATGCGGGGATCACGACGCTCCTCGAGCGCAGCCAAGACCTGGATCTTGCGCTGCGGATCCCGCTCGTACTCGGTGTCCATTCCGACGAGCAGGTCGAGAAGGTGACCGATGACGGCTTCAGGACGCTCCAACCGATCGAGCATCTTGAGAGGCCAGCTGAGCGACTCGGCCTTGCGCAGGAACGCGACGACCGGCTCGATCGCCATCTCGCCCGCTGCGATGATGCCCTCGAACGCAGCGTCTTTCTCGTCCTGGTCGCTGATGCTCGGGTCGACGTAGAACGTGAAGCGCGGCAGAAGACCGGCGATGGCCTCGGACGTCCTCGCGCGCACCAGCGCTTGAATCGAGTCCCAGCGGTCGGGCGACTGAAGTCGCTTGTTCGCCACACGCTCGATGTGCTTCTGGAGCTGCGAGCTCTCCGACTTGCCGCCGAACAAACCGAACAGGGCCATGGGTCATGCCATCGGGCCCACGCCGGCCGATTGCTAACGCAGCAACACCGGGCGGAGCACCACTTGATTGCCGGTGGTTTCTACCTGGAAGCGCACCGAGCGGCAACCGTGCTTCTGGGCGAGCGCCGATGCGCGACCACCGAGACGTTGATGGAAGCGATCGGCAGGGATATTGCCCACGTCCTCGCCCAGCGCCTGCTTGGCGGCGACGTATTCCGCGAAGATCCGACCCTGGTAGGCAGGCTCGTCCTCCGCGGCGAGGCGACCGGAAAGGTCGGGATCGTCGATCGGCTCGTCGGGGTTGGGCGTGGCAACTGGCGCGGCGGGATCCGACGCTGCGTTGGCGGTGCCATCGGCAAACGCGGCATCTTTCCAAGCCCCAACGGCGGGTGCGACCGACTTCCGGCCCTCGGTTCCCACCGTCGCCTCCTCGGTTCCGGTGAGCACGTTCACGAGCTGATTGATGCGGAACGAGAGCCCGCCGAGCTCCGCGCTCTCAGTCTCGAGACGAAGGTCGGTGCGCCCGTTGATCATCGCGAGAATCGCTTCCTCCATCTCCTCGATCGAACGCATCGTGCCGCTCGCGATGACGAAGCCGTAAAGCACGACCAGAATCATGCCGAGCACGGTCAGGATCAAGACGACGTTCACGATGTCGGCGAGCGCGAGCTGCGCGGTCCGATTGCCGAGCACGGCGTACGCGACCGGCACCGAGGACGCGAGAGGCAGCCTCGCGAGCACTCCGATGTACTCGTCGCCGTCGAGCGTAGCGCTCCAGCGCTGGCCCACCGCGAGCTGCCCACCGAGCACGCGTCGCGTCGCCTCCGCCTGCGGACCGAAGAGCTCGGCTCGCAGCTCGCGAGCTTCCGCCGTCGGCAGGGACGAGCTGTATACGTTGCCCTCGACGACGAACGCGATGTCGCGGCCGAGCAGGCCGCCTTCGCGCTGCGCCATCCCGTTGCTCAGGTCGTAGCCGACTACCAGCGCCCCGAGCACGGCACCGCTTTCCGCGCGGATCGGCGCGATCGCCGCCTCCCACACTTTCTTTTCTTGCAGCTCGAGCCAGACGTCGTGGCGCGCCTGCCCCGACTGCAACGCTTGGCCGAGCGCGGGCAACTCGGGCACGAGCGGCTTTCCGAACATCACGTTGCGCGCGCCGTTGCGGGCGATCGCCTTGCCGGTCTCATCGACGACCACGACGATGTCCGGGCCTCCGCGCTCGCCTCGGGCGGGGTCCGCAAGCCAT
>CAYNOM010000933.1:0-2799 GCA_964398415.1 uncultured Polyangiales bacterium
CCGGGCTGCGGACGTAAGCCGCTTCTGCGCGATTCTGGACGGAAACCCCCTCAGGCGGCCCGCTCGGCCTCCAGCACCGCCGCCTCCCGCACCCCCTGATGCCACGCACGGGCCAGCTCCTCCGCCACGCCGCGAGGGTCTTCGAGGCCCACCCCGCGAAGCATACCCAGCGCCACCCCGGTCGGGTCCTCCCCGGTGAAGACGAGGACCTGGGCGATGTTGTTCGCTCGCTCGAGCGCAAGCTCGAAGCCCAGAAGGGGCCGCAGCACCGCGCTCATGCGGTCCCGACCCGACAGAATGCACCTCGAGGATACTGCCATCTCGCTCCCCCAAACGACATGACGCTGCGTGACACTACGTCTCACAGGCAAAGGCAAAGTACATCGCCCAAAGGGCCTGCCCAGCACGTTTTTAGGGGCCACACGAAGATCGATGGGTATCTGTGCGGATCACGATCACATCCCCGACCAGGGCGGACGATCGGCGTTGATACGCGCGGATCGGAGCCGCCATCCGACCCCGCTGGGACTCAAGCCGCGATCGGGGCGGGAGCCGCGGACAGGGCGGCGAAGGCGTCCGAGAGGGAGCTGCACACCTTCACTGTATCGAACATGGCGCAGAGGCTGGGAGCCAGGCTCTTGCCGAGACCGAGCCACTGCTTGAGCCGGCACAGCGCCTGCGCTTCGTTGTGGCTGGCGGCCAACATCATGCTGACGTATCGCTCGAGCAGCTCGACGTACGCCGCGCGAAAATCGCTTGGGGTCTCGGTACCGCGCAGCTCACGAAACAGGAAGGGGTTCGAGAGTGAAGCTCGCCCGAGCATGAAGCCGTGGGCAGCGCTGAGCGCGCGGCAGCGCTCGAGGTCGTCACGCGAGGCGATATCGCCATTGGCCACGACCGGCATCGACACAGAAGCCCGGGCCCGGCCCACCGCCGCGTGATCCACGGGCGGCATGTACATCTGCTGCTTCGTGCGCGCGTGGATCGTGAGCCAGGAGGCGCCGCCGCGCTCGATGCGCTGCGCAAGCTCCTCGACGCACGTGCTGTCGGCCCAGCCGAGCCGGATCTTCACGCTGACCGGGATCTCGGCGGGCACCGCGTCGCGAACGGCGCGCGTGATGTGCTCGGCGCGCTCGGGACAGCGCAGAATGCTGGCGCCGCCGTCGTGGCTGTTCACGCGCTTCGCAGGGCAGCCGAAGTTGATGTCGATGCCAGGCGCCCCGAGCCGCGCCGCAACCCTGGCCGAAGACGCCATGGCCGCCGGATCGCCACCCAGGAGCTGCACGAACACAGGCACACCGCTCGTCGTCGTGCCACCGCGTGAGAGCTCCGGCGCGTCGCGCAGAAACACCCGGGACGGCACCGCGCCCGAGGTCACCCGCACGAATTCGGTCACGCACAGGCTCACGCCGCCAAGGCTCGTCACGAGCTCGCGATGCAAGAAGTCGGTGACGCCGTCCATGGGGGCGAGCGCGAGAAACAGCCCCGGATCACCCGGAGTCTTCGCGATGGCGCTGGAAGGCACGGCGGACACGAGCCGACACCATGATGGATCGTAGGTAGCCGGGCCAGGGGTCACGCTCACGAAAGGAGGATGGACGCAACGAGCACGTCGATCGTGCGCTCGAAGGCCACCAGCGCACACAGCATGAGGAGTACACAGGTGACGAGCGATCCCCGACCGCCCTGCCCCGCGCGGAGCTGGACCACCAGCGCCGCGAGCGTGATGAGACACAAGAGGAGCGCGCTCCCAGCGGCCCAAATCGGCTGCCACAGCCCAACGACGAGGCCCAGCGCGCAAGTCAGCGCGAGCCCGCCCGCGAGGATCTCGAGGGCACGCGGTGCCCCGAGGCGCTCGAAGAGACGAGCCATGGCGAAGGAGCGCGCGAGCGTCGCCGCACCCAAGAACGCGAACACGAGCGAGAGCGTGAGCTGGATGAGGATGAGCACGCTGTCCATGCTACCCCTGGTGGGTGCAGGAGCTGCTTCAGACCATTCGTGAGGAGTGCCCACCGGCCACCTGGTCGCGCGCGGTCACCCTCGCCCGCACGGGCACGTTGACCGGCAAGCGCGGACGCGATGGCGGGCTCGAGCTCCGCTTCGCCACGAAGGGCGGCATGATGTCACCGCTCATCACGCTCATGCCCGACGACGAAGATTGGTCCTGCGAGTGTCCGAGCAACGAGAGCGTATGTCAGCACGTGGCCGCCGCCGTGATCGCGCTCGCCCAAGCCGAAAAAGACGGCAGCGATCTGCTCTCCGTGCAGGGACCAGGCGGCACGCTCGTGTACGCCCTGAGCGAGCGCGACGGAAAGCTGTGCCTCGCACGCCACGTGAAGCGCGAGTCGGGCACGACCCCCCTCACCACCCGTCTCACCCAGGAAAAGCAGCGCGGAGGGCAGTCGGACGTGGCCACCTCGCGAGCCGACATGGAGATCGACATCCTGCTCGGCACGCCCCAGGCCGGGCCGATTCCGAAGCCGATCGTGAGAAAGGTGCTGAGCCAACTCGCAGAGTGCGACGACGTCACGTTCGAGGGCAAGCCCATCGGCATAGGCGATCCGGTGCCGTCCGTCACCGCGCGCGTAGAGCGCCATCGCGACGGCTTTCGCATCGTCGCGGGCAAAGACCCGTCGGTGGCGCGCACGTTCGACAACGGCGCGGTGCTCAGCGCTGAAAAGCTGTGCCCCATCGCCGAAGTCGAGCTCTCGCGCAGCGATCTGTCAGTCCTCGAGCAAGGTCGGGTGTACGCGCTGGGGGAGGTGGCCGATCTCGTCGGACGCGTGATCCCCGCGCTCG
>CAYNOM010000934.1:0-2797 GCA_964398415.1 uncultured Polyangiales bacterium
GAAGCTGGGGCTCTGCCTCGAGAAAGGCCTCCGCTACCGCGTCGACGAGCCGGCCGATGGCCACGCCGCGCAGCTTGTGTAGCTGCGCATCGCGACCCAGCTTGGGGTCACTCGGGATCGCGGCGATCTCAGTCAGCACGTCGACCGCATCACGATAGTCGACGAGCCCCGCGTCGTGCCCATCCTCGAGATCGACGATGGCGTAGCAAATGTCGTCGGCGGCCTCGGTGAGGTAGACGAGCGGATGACGGGTGCCCTCGGGCACACCGAGGCTCGCCCGCAGCTCGTCGACGTAGGCCTGCTCGGTGCCGAAGTAGCCGGGCTTGCGCCGTCCGAGCTCAGGCGCCCCGTCGACCCGCGCGTGGGCGCGCACTGCGTATTTCAAGAACGCCCCGAGGGTGGCATGGGTGAGCCGCAGCCCGCCCTCGAAGCGGTAGTTCTCGAGCTGCGTCAGGATGCGGAAGCCCTGCGCGTTGCCCTCGAAGCAGCAGAGGTCTGCGGCATCCTCCGCGGGCACACCGCGCAGCACCTCGGGGTGGGCGACGAACCAGCCCTTGATCGCGTCCTCGCCGCCGTGCCCGAAGGGGGGATTGCCGATGTCGTGGGCCAAGCAGGCCGCGTGCACCACAGCGGCCATGGCGTGGCACTGCTCGCCATCGAGGCCTCGGCGCTCGGCAAGACCGTGGGCGACGGCGGTGCCGAGCGAGCGCCCCACGGAAGCCACCTCGATGCTGTGCGTCAGCCGCGTGCGCACCTGCCCCCCAACCGTCAGCGGTTGCACCTGGGTCTTGTCCTGCAGTCGACGAAAGGCCGCGGAGAACACGACGAGGTCGGCATCCTGCTGAAACGGGCTACGCGTCGGCGAAGGTTTACCGGCCGGCCGGCACAGGCGGGTCGGTGACAGCAATGCGTTCCAGCTCATGGGCGCCATGCGCCGACACCATGGCATGGCGAGTCGGCTCAGAGAACTCTTGACGCCACGGCGTCGAACCGTTCAGCTCGAGGTGACCATGAACGAGCCGGTGAAACGGAGAAAAGGCGAAGCGGTCAAGCTCTACTGCGAGCACTGCACGTGGAGCACCGAGATCTCGATGGCCGCCACCGAGCACAGCGACGTGTTCACGTGTGAGCACTGCAAGGCGCCGCTCTACTGGCATCGTTGCCCCACCTGCGGCCTCGGCTACGCGGGAGCGGCAGAGCCCTCTTGCCCGTCCTGTGACGACACGAGCCTCGACGACATCAGCTTCGATTGACCGGGCCTCCGCCGCGGCCAATATCTCGCCCCTCACCGTGTCTGCGACGCCCCCTCCCGACTTCATCCCTAGCCTCAGCGCCCTCGGCGTCGAGCTCAGTGACGCCACGCTCGACAAGCTGGGCGCCTACCTCGACAAGCTGCTCGTGGCGAACCTGTCGTTCAACCTGACGACCGTGACCGAGCTGAACGAAGCGTGGATGCGCCACCTCTTCGACAGCCTCACGCTCGTGCCGGCGCTCGCGGGCCTCGCCCCCGGCTCGAGAGTGGCTGACGTGGGCTCGGGCGGGGGCCTGCCCGGCCTGCCGCTTGCGATAGCCCTGCCGCAGCTGTCCTTCACGCTGCTCGAGGCGACGGGCAAGAAGGCCCAGTTTCTAGAGAGCACGGCGAACGCGCTCGGGCTCGGCAACGTGCGCGTGGTGCAAGACCGCGCCGAGACCTTCGGTCAGGGTGCGGGGCGTGCGGCCTTCGATGCCGTCACGGCCCGCGCGGTGTCGCGCATGCCCGTGCTGCTCGAGCTTTCGCTGCCCTTGTTGCGGGTCGGAGGCGAGCTCGTCGCGATCAAGGGCGAGCAGGCGGAGGACGAGGTGGCGGAAGCCAAGCGTGCCCTGCAGATTCTGTCGGGGCAGGTGCTCGCTCTGACCCGCACCCCGACGGGCACCGTGGTGCGCGTGAGAAAGCTCGCCGAGACCCGCGCCAAGTACCCGCGTCGCCCTGGCGAGCCCAAAAAGAACCCCCTCTGAGCGGCCTTCGTTCCCCGTGCGCGTCGACGCCCGGGCGTGGTAATGCCGACACATGAAGGACGCAACGCCGATCGTGATCAGGCGCGAGGACTACAGGCCCCCGCCCTACACCATCGAAAGCATCGAGCTCGAGCTGGATCTCGAGCCCAAGGAGACGCGCGTCAGCGCACGCAGCGTGGTCGTACGCGATCCGCGCGAGCCCGCCGACGCTCCCCTGGTCTTGGATGGCGAGGACATGACCCTCGAATCGGTGTCCATCGATGGCTCACCGCTCGCCCCTGACGCCTATACGCTCACCGCGTCGAGCTTGACCCTGCCACGCGTACCTGGGCGCTTCTTGCTCGAGATCGTGGGTCGCGTACGCCCCGAAGACAACCGCGCCCTGATGGGGCTTTACGTGTCGGGCGGCAACTTCTGCACCCAATGCGAGGCCGAGGGTTTTCGTCGCATCACGTGGTTTCTCGATCGACCGGACGTGATGGCGCGCTACCGCACGACGCTGCGTGCCGATCGCAGCCGTTGCCCGGTGCTGTTGTCGAACGGCAACCTCGTCGAGCAAGGGAGCCTGGCCGATGGGCGTCACTTCGCGACCTGGGAGGATCCATTCCCCAAGCCGAGCTACCTCTTCGCCCTGGTCGCCGGCAAGCTCGCGCGGCGCAGCGATACGTTCGTCACGCGCTCTTCGCGCAAGGTGGCGCTCGAGATCTACGTCGACGAGGACAACCTCGACCAAACCGAGCACTGCGTGCAATCGCTCAAGCGCGCCATGCGCTGGGACGAGGAGGCCTTCGGCCGCGAGTAC
>CAYNOM010000935.1:0-2794 GCA_964398415.1 uncultured Polyangiales bacterium
GTGCTGATGCCGAAGCCTCGGGGCAGCCGCATCATCGCGCACCCGAGACCGCGAGCCAAAGCGCCGCAAGAGTAGCGAGTTGCCGAGCACCGACACGCTCGACAGCGACATGGCCGCGCTCGCGAGCACGGGGGAGAGCAGCCACCCGGTGTACGGATAAAGCAGCCCCGCAGCGATGGGAATCCCAATCAAGTTGTAGATGAAGGCCCAAAACAGATTCTCGCGGATCGTGCGCAGGGTGCGGCGTGCGAGCAGGAGAGCGCGCGGCAACGCGGCGATGCCGCCGCTCAAGAGCGCGATGTCGGCGGCCGCGACGGCGATGTCGGTGCCCGTGCCCACCGCGATCCCGACGTGGGCCGCGGCGAGCGCCGGCGCGTCGTTGATGCCGTCACCCACCATCGCCACGATTCGACCACGCTCGCGCTCCTCCGCCACGATGCGGGCCTTGTCTTCGGGCTTCACCTCGGCGATCACGCGCGCGATGCCGAGCTCTCGCGCGACGGCTTCGGCCGCACCGCGTCGGTCTCCCGACACCATCGCCACCTCGATCCCCATGGTCGAGAGCTCGGCGACCGCCACGCGCGCTTCGTCCGTCACGGGGTCTGACACCGCGACGATGCCCGCAAGCTCCTTCCCGATCGACACGAACGCCGGCGTACGCCCCTGCTGGGCAAGACGCTCGGCTTCGGCCTCGAGCGCTTCGGTGCGGATGCCTGCACGCGCAAGCCAGCTCACGGTGCCGATGCGCACGCGCTCGCCCTGCACCGTGCCCTGCACGCCTTCGCCCGCTTCGGAGACGAAGTCGCTCACCTCGAAACGTTCGGCACCACGTGCCTGGGCCCCCTGAGCGATAGCCCTCGCCACGGGATGCTCGCTCGCCTGCTCCACGGACGCAACGAGCGACAACAGTCGCTTCTCCTGGGCCGCCGAGACGACGATGACATCGGTAAGCGTGGGCTGCCCGCTCGTGAGCGTGCCCGTCTTGTCGAGCAACACCGTATTCACGCGGCTCGCGGCCTCGAGCGCCGCTCCGCCCTTGACCAGCACGCCGAGCTCCGCACCCCGCCCCGCGCCCACCGCCACGGCTGCCGGTGTCGCGAGGCCCAAGGCACAAGGACACGCGATCACGAGCACCGCCACGAAGCGCTCGATCGCCGTCGCAAGACCCTGACCTGTGGGGTCGAGCGCAAGCCAAACCGCCCCCGTCAGAAAGGCGATGCCGAGCACGATGGGCACGAAGCGCCGGCTCACCTGATCGGCCAGCCGCGCGATGGGAGCGCGCGAGCCCTGGGCTTGCTCGACGGCCTCGACGATGCGTGCGAGCGCCGTGCCTTCTCCCGTGTGCGTCACGCGAAAGGTAAGGGCGCCACTCTGATTGAGCGTCCCGGCAAACACGCGATCGCCCATACGCTTGTCCACAGGCAGACTCTCCCCCGTCAGCATCGACTCGTCGACGGCCGAGCCGCCGCGCACCACCTCACCGTCGACCGGAACACGTTCGCCGGGGCGCACCAGCACGAGATCGCCAGAGCGTAAGGTGCTCACCTCGACTTCCTCGTGCGCATCGCCGTGGACGCGCCGCGCGAGCTTGGGCACGAGGCTCACCAGCCCCCGCACCGCATCTGACAGCCGGCGCCGCGCCCGCGTCTCGAGCAGCTTGCCGAGCAGCACGAACATCACGATCGCGGCGGCGGCCTCGAAGTACAGATGCGGCAGCACACCATGCTCCGCGTGAGGAAACAGCTCGGGCGCGACGATGCCGACGGTCGAGTAGCCCCAGGCCGAGAGCGTGCCGAGGCTGACCAGCGTGTTCATGTCGCTCGTGCGGTGCATGAGCGCCTTCCACGCGAGACGCAGAAAGCGCCTACCGGGCCCGAAGAGCACCACGGTCCCGAGCATGAGCTGAGCGAGACGACCGAGCTTGCTCTCGCTGCCTGGGATAGAGCCGTGGGACATGGCGAGCACGAGCAGGGGGAGCGTCAGCACGAGCGCGATCACGAAGTCGCGGCGGATGCTCTTCTGCTCCCGTTCTTCTGCCGCGTCCATCGCCGCAGCGCGTTCCGTGGCACCAGGTTGAAACGGCGCATCATCCCCATCCTGGGAGACGAGCTGTGGCACCTCGTAGCCCGCGCCCTCGATGGCCGCGATCAGGGCCTTGTCGCTCACGCGTTGCGCATCATGCCGGATCGAGGCGCGACGTGTCGCGAAGTTCACCGTCGCTTGGGTCACACCTGGCACGGCCGAGAGGGCGCCCTCGATCCGCCGCACGCAGCTCTGGCAGGTCATCCCCGCCACGGGCAGATCGGTCGTGGTTTCCCCGGGTTTCAGCGTTCGTGCGCTTTCGTCGCTCGACATGTTGCTCCTCTCGGCCCATCAACAGGGCCTCTCTCGGTGAAGACGCAACCGAAGGGCACTGATTACGGTGCGCCCACCAGAGCGACCCCGCACTGACCGGTGTAATGCGAGCGGGGGGATTTCGTCATTCCCGCAGGAGAAGACAAACATCATGAATCGGCACGGGTTCTCAACTGGGACACTGCTTTTGCTGATGCTCGGCGGCGGCGCGGCCTGCGCATCGCGCAGCGTCCCGCCGGAGCATGCGCGAGGCTCCGCCGCATCGATCGACGCGCGGGAGGCCAAGGTGGCCGACGTCACCCAAACGCTCGGAGCCGCGAAGCCGTCGTCCAGCGCGCCGCGTCGGGCGGCCGAGACGTCGGAGAGCCGCCCGCGACCGCTCGCTGAGCTGCGCGACGATCAGCTGCAGCTCGAGTCGCCCAAGGACCTGCGCAGCCTG
>CAYNOM010000936.1:0-2791 GCA_964398415.1 uncultured Polyangiales bacterium
GGACTCGTCGTTCGAGGGGCCTTCTAGAGGGCAGGCGCCGCACGTGTCCGCGGACCTATTTGCCGATTCCTCAAGGGCGCACGCGGGGCGACACCTTCAGGGATACACGAACCCGGCCGCGATGGGCCGGCCATTGCTGTCGGCTGCGGCTGCGTACCCAAAGCCGTTAATGGGCGTCAGCACCTTGCCGTCGCCATCGAAGCTCGTGTCGAGAGCTCCGGTCGACAGATACCTCGCGACGGCGAAATCAACTCTGCCGTCATGCCCTGCGAACCCCACCGCGACGATTCGTCCAAAGGTCATGGCGAGACCGAGAATGCTCTCGACGCTTCGAGACGCAAAGTCCGTGAGCACCTTCCCGTCTCCATCGAACGTGGTGTCGAGGATTCCGTTCGCAGTCGTGCGGACCAACGCGAACTTACCATCCGCATCGCCACCGATGATGACACGATTGCTGGAGTCCACAATCATAGCGCGTACAACCTCGATCTCGCTCGAAGCGAAGTCGATCAGAGACAGGCCAAGGAAGCCGAAGCTGGTATCGAGACTGCCGTTGGCGTTGTAGCGCACGGCAGCAAATTTGTCGCCGGAGGTGCCAGCCACCACAATCTTACCATTGCCGTCGATAGCCACGCTGGAGGCGACTGCCCAGGGCGAAAGGGATGTAACTACCTTTCCACCGACACCGAACGTGGAGTCTAACGTGCCGTTCGTATTGTAGCGTGCCACGGCAAACTGATTGGCACCGGTGCCGCCCGTGATCAGAATCTTGCCGTCTCGCGCGATGGCAATGCCTTCTGCCCCATTGTGCGAAGGATAGTTGCCGAAACTGGTTACCACCGTGCCGTCAGTGCCGAACGTGGTGTCCAGAACGCCAGTCGATCTGTAGCGCGCCACAAAAAAGCGCCCGTCTGCGACGCCCGCGACGACCACCCTCTGACTGGAGTCGACCGCAACCGCGTTGGCTTGCTCGTACCTGCTCGAAAGGTTCGTGATGACCTGTCCAGTGCCGCCGAACGTCGGATCGAGCTTACCATCTTGCGTGAAGCGAGCGACCATTATCGCCTGCTGAGCTGCTGGCAACGACGCGCTCCCTGCGACAACGATCTTTCCCTGCGAAGCGAGTGCGACTGCGATGGCCTGCTCATTGTAGGGAGCCTTGCGCAGATTGATCGTGGCCGTGCCATCGCCGGCGAAGGTTCGATCGAGGGCGCCTGTGGTGGTGTACCGCACCACCGTGGCGCGCTGCTCTTGGCCTTGGGCGACGCTTGGCGCCGCTGCGACCATCCCAAGGATCAACGACGCCCCGAGAAGGGACTTCACATGGCTTTTGGCTGCGAGCATGAGCGTCACCACTCTTTCTGTCATTTACGGAGCTCGTCTGACTTCTGACGAGGCCAGGAGGCGCGTGGGTTGTAGCTCCCGACTCAGACGCTGAGCAACGCACAAAGCACCCGTTCACCCTGAACGAACACGCCAAGGGCCGTCGAGAGGCTACGCCTCGAATCCGCACGATGAAGACCGGTTGGATCCCGCAGCCGGATGGGCTCCATGTAAAAAGGATGTTTCTTCCGTAAACTTTTCCTTGCCGCTCGCGAAAACGCCCCTAGATTGAGGCGCGAATCGCAAAACAACCGGTGAGCGCAGGCCCTCCCCCACGTCATGTGTCGGGCCTTGCTCCATTGCCGACATCGGCGCTTCGCAGCGGCCTCTCAGATGACATTTGCGTCGTCCGTGGCCGACGTGCGCGATGTCAGGAGGATCGACCGTGAAGAAGCTCTGTTTGTCCGTGGTGCTGTGGACTGCAACGCTCGCGGGAGGTAGCGCGGCGCACGCCATCGACGAAGCCGACTACGGCGTGGACTACTACGACGTCGTCGAGCCGTGGTGCGAGCAACATCGGCGCATCAGCGAGCTCGAGGGGGTGGATGGCATCCCGATCCGGTTCGTCGAGTACGACACGCCATCACCGCTTGGCGCGCTCGTGGTCTTTCCGGGCCGAACCGAGACCTTTCTGAAGTACTGCGAGCTCGCGTACGACCTCAAGGACCTCGGCTTTGCCATCTACATGATGGATCACCGTGGGCAGGGCCTGTCGGGGCGCATGCTGAAGGACAGCGAGAAGGGCTACGTGCGGGACTTCGACGACTACGTCGACGACATGCGAACCTTCGTGACGAACCACGTGGCACCCAAGCATGAGCGCCTCTTCGCGATAGCCCACTCCATGGGCGGCGCTGCGTTGACGCTCCTCGAGCAGCGCTACGACCTGTTCGACGCGGCCGTGCTCTCGGCGCCGATGCTCCAAATCAACACCGCGCCCTACCCGGGATTTGTCGCCAACGCCATCACCGGCGTCCTGTCACACGTCGGCAAGGCGAACGACTACACTCTGGGAGAGGGACCTTACGATCCTGAGCTCGACAGATTCGAGACAAACTCGGTGACGCACAGTCGAGCGCGTTTCACCTCAGCGAAGCAGCAGTGGCTGGATGATCCCTCGCTCGCCCTGGGTGGCCCGACCAACCAGTGGGTCCATCGCAGCATCCTTGCGACCCGCGAGGCACGAGCCTGGGCCGTTGCGCTCGATCTCTCGGTGCTGATGCTTCAGGCCGAGAACGATGCGATCGTCGTCAACAGCGGACAGAACTGGGTGTGCGCGTGGGCACGCGACTGTGAAAAGGTGATCATGCCAGGCTCCTTTCACGAGGTGCTGATGGAAACCGATGCCATCCGAGACCTGGCGCTCGAGAGGCTCCGTGCGTTCCTGCTTCACCACGCGACGCGCTGA
>CAYNOM010000937.1:0-2790 GCA_964398415.1 uncultured Polyangiales bacterium
ATGTCGGCCTCGAGGCCGCGCCGCCAGCGCTTGCGATGGGAGGACGCCGCTGCTTGCCCATCCGAGCGCAGAGGCGGGCCTGAGGCTCCCACCCTGGGCGCCCACTTTCCGAAATTCCGAAGACCGACACCGCTCCCGCGAAGCGCGTCGAGAACGGTGAGGCCGTGAACGGCAGGAGGGAGGGTTGGGTGAGCCGCTCCCCTTGGAGAGCAGGGGGACGAGCGCGCACCATGGCGTCGTCACCGTGCAAGGGATGCGGGCCGTCGGCCGCTGCATCGCACTTCGCGCGGGGGGCAGCTCAGCGGTCGCTGAACGGAATGGGATGCTCGAAGTGGACCGACCAGTTGTAGAGCTTCTTGCCATACCGCGAAGGAGTGGTGTCTGAGTCGCGCAGATTGCCGCGAGCACCCGTGGTCGGGCCCGCGGGGTTGCCCCGGATGCCCGTGAAAGCGTAGCGCACTCGCGGATTTGCTCCCGTCGGCGCCCGCGCCAGCGTGATCGTGACGGTGTCGGGCCCACTGACCTGAACTCGCGTGATCGGCACGGAAACGTTGCTCCCTCCTTCGACCACCTGGAAGCCGTAGTTCTGAGGATTGCTCACCGCGCTCGTATCGAACACGAGAGGAGGGACAGGAACATAGAATCTTACGGTGATCACGGCGCCTGCGCGCGTAATGGCACGGGGTCTGATCGGCTCCCAAACGCCACCCTCTAGCACCACGCGCCGATAGACTTTAGCGTAATACTCGCCCATGTGACGATACCCGCCCGCGGTAAGATGCACGCCGTCCGGTGCGTACTCTAGGTTGTACTTGGGTCCGACCAGTATCACTTTGCCGCGGTTGACTCGATGTGCCTCGATCTGCGCCTGCGGGATCAGACTTTCGGTTTGCTCGTAGTACTCAGTCCAGCTCGACATCTGCGACTGCAGAAGGGGAATGGTCCCTCTTTGGCCAGTGATGAGCTTGATGTCCTGTTCGTAGTTGCGTTGCCAGGTGGCCAGGTTGTCGGCGTAGTTCGTGTTCATGTCGGCGTGATCGGACTCCCCGTGCACAACCGTCACTGCGCGCACCGCGTGGGTTTGCCCGAGAGATGCCGCGATGTCGTGTGCGGCCTGAACTTGCTGGAGGCTGTTCGGATAGGCGCAGGAGTATCGTTCCTCATCAGGATCAGAGGGATGGGTACCACTCGGGCATGAAACACCGGGCGGGAGCTTTTGCAGCTGCGAGTAGCTCCTGCTGCCGATGCCGTTGCCACTGACCAGAAGCTGATGGCTGGGTCGATCGGTACGGATGAGCGGCAGCTCGGTGCGCCTTCTCCAGCTCACATGGTCAACGAGCGCGGTGGACATGGTTTCGACTCGGTCTTCGTGCAGAAAGGCGAAGGCGCTCAAGTCCTTCGGTCTGGTCACTCCGCCTGCGAACATCAGGTTGCCGTACCAAGACCGCGAGAGCACATCGGGCGCCACGGGCTCGCCCCGCGCACCGACCGACAAGCTCTGGCCTGTCGACAGAATGTGGTTCACGTCGAACTGCTCGTAAGGTGAGGACTGCGCAAGGGCGGGGTTGTAGCTTGCTCTCGCTTCCGCGAGCTGAAACACGTAGCTCCCGTAGTCATCGGTACCCAAGGTGTTGGCCATCATCACGATGCCTTCGGTGCGTACGCTATGGGGCAGCGCAATCGTAAGCCAGCCAACGCCGTCGGGCCGCGCCGTGCTGGTGACGATGGAGCGCCAAACCGCACTACCGCCCGAGTGATCGGCCCAATGCAGCGTGAACGAGGTGGGAAAGCCGAGGGCCTTACCGTTGACGTTGCGCGGCAGAAGGCGCACCGAGTTGATGGTCTGAACGCCCTGCGGCCACCAAAAGGCGACCCAGTCTCCGCCGCTCGCGCTCGCACGCACCGCCGTGCTCCAGACAGACCAGGCCGCGCCGTCATGCAGGTTTCCCACGGGCCAAAGCGTGCTCGAGGCAGCGGACGTCGACGGTATGTATTCGGTGATCTGAGTGGGGTTGTAGCCGGCGCGCGCCTCGGCCAACTGGAAGTAGCGTCCTCCGTCGCCCAGCTGATCATCGCCCAGTACCTGTACGTCCACCCAGAACATGTTTGAGTAGACAGTCTCGGGCAGCGTGACTTTGGTCCACAGGCTCTTGGGGCGTGCGTAGTTGACGATGCTGATCGCCTTCTTCCAACCGGTCGTGTCCAGCCAGTATACCGTGAAGCGGGAAGCCGAAGGAGTTTCCGTCGCTGAAGCGTGTCGCGAAGTTCAGGTAGTTGACGTTGCGTTTTTGATCCAGGAGAATGGTCACCCACTCGCGGTTCTCCGGCGTAGAGTAGCCATTGCTACTCCATACGGTGTCGGTTCGACCGTCATAGAGGTGGTTGAGTGGCCAACCGGCAAGGGCACTAGAGCTCGATGCGCCTATCGTTGTGTAATCCGTCGATTGAGCTAGCGTCGAAGCAGGAGCGGTACACAGCAAGGTAGCGCCGATCAGCGCGAGACAACTATAGGGAACAGGGCGTTTCATAGCATGACTCTGAGTTTAGAGACGTCGTCCAGGTTGGGGCAGATATCCGTAGTACTTGGCTCGAAAGACACTACCCGCTCGATCGGTGACCCACACACCATGACCGGACGCTGACACATTCGTCGCGTCTCCGGGAACCTCGTACCACTCCGGGAGCTCTGAGTTTGTTTTGATCTTTTCGTAGAGAACGAACAGAGGGCGCGCGCCAACCGAGCTCGAGGAGCCTGCGATCCAGGTGTCGTGGTCGGCGCCGATGGTGATG
>CAYNOM010000938.1:0-2789 GCA_964398415.1 uncultured Polyangiales bacterium
TGTACGATCGCTACCAGGGTCGCTACTACGCCAAGGCGCAAAATCTCTCGCTCAAGCTGCGTCGCGCCTACGACGCCGCGCTCAGCGAGTACGACGTGCTCGTGATGCCCACGCTCGCGCCCGCGGGCAAGGCCATGAAGATCACCGAGCCGGCGACGACCGACAGCTACATCATGGAGACGTTCAACTATCACATCAACGCTTGCCCCTTCGACGCCACGGGCCATCCGGCGGTGAGCGTGCCCTGTGGCTCGGTCGGGGGTCTGCCCGTGGGCATGATGATCGTCGGCAAGCACTTCGAAGATGCCAAGGTGCTGCGCGTGGCCCATGCCGTGCAACAGCTGGGTCTATACAAGCGTTGAGTGAGGAGACAGCGATGACCGATATCGAAAAGCGCATCGACAGGCTCGAGTCTCTCGAGTCCATCCGCAAGCTCAAGCATACCTACTGCAAGTACTGCGACGAGAACTACAACCCCGAGAAGCTGAAGACGCTGTTCTGGGACGACGCGGTGTGGGATGCGGGCCCCCAGTTCGGCGAGCACAAGGGCCCCGAGGCCATCGGCAAGTTCTTCGCCGAGGTGTCGACCTCGTTCTTGTGGGCGCGTCATTACGTCATCAACGAGCGCATCGATCTCAGTGAAGATGGCAACTCGGCCAAGGGCGAGTGGCAGATCATCGAGCCGTGCACCCTCAAGGGCGAAAAGGGCCCCGAGGCTTCGTGGTTGATGGCGCAGTACAACGACGTCTACACGCGTCGCAACGGCGTGTGGAAGTTCCAGCGTCTTCAGGCCGACATCGCCTTCATGGCTCCGCACGCGACGGGCTGGGCCGAGATGACGATCCCGAAGGGCTGAGGTCGCATGTCTACCGAGCTCGCCGAGAAGTGGCACAAGCAGGTCGAGGGCATCTGGCACGGGTGTCCGGGCATCTACGACCATGCGGGCATGATCCAGGGCTACACGCAGGCCGATCGCTCGATCTTCGTCGACGATGAGGGACACCACCTGATTCGCGTCGAGACCAAGGTCGATTGCGTGGGGCCCTTGCGCGCGCGTCTCGAGACGCCCGTGCACCTGCTCAAGGTCAGACACCTCGAGAACAAGCGCGTCTACGAGGGGCCCGACTTCTTCGGCGCGGGCTACCCCTACGGCACGCTCATCTTGGGCAACGACTACTGCATTCCGTGGCAAACCGACAACCGCGTCACGGTGCAGCTTCTGCCCGGTGAGCAGCTCCAGGCCTATTCGAACGTCGCCTACGAGGGCAACACCCTGGTGGGCGTGATCACGGGCCTGTATCGGCTGAGCCGTGACTACGGCACGAATCCCAAGACGCAGAAGGTCATCGCAGAGCATCGCGAAGACGAGATTCGCCGCGTCAAAGACGTGCACATCCTGCCGCCCACGACGGCCGGCGTGTTCAGGGGCGAGCTCGAGACTTACCGGCCCGATCAAACGCTCGTCGGCAACACCACGGTCGAGTGGGTCCACACGCCGCACTCACGCTACCGCATGACGCAGGACATGACCTTGAGCGGCGCTGTGCAGCGTCACGTCAAGATCGAGCGCACGCGTCACGAAAACCACCACTTCTTCGAAGACGGCCTGTGGGGCAACGGCATCGGCTTCGGCCGAGCGCTGTTCTGGCGCGGCAACTTCACGAGCGAGACCACGCGCCTCATCGGTCGCGACTTCCAGCTTCCCGATGGCTCCATCGCGGTGGTGTGGGAGCTGTGGCGCGCCGACACGCTCGAGCAGGTGCTGCACGGCGTGTTGCGCTTCGAGCCCCGCTGAAGCCTGCGCTCGGCGGCCCCTTCCACGCGTCGATGCGCTATCCTCCGCCCGGTCGTGGGCGGAGGGTACGTGCGTTCTGAGAGCGAGGGGGGCAAACGCGGATGGCGCAAGGCCACTCTCGACTATGTCGCCGAGGTCTGCATCTGGTTTGGGCTGTTTGCGGTGTCGGCGAGCCTGTTGATCGGCCTGCAGAACGCGCTCGTCGCGTCGTTTCGGATGCGCGACTACCACGAGCTGTTCTACGTCTCGCGGCTCGGTGTGGTGGCAGCGGTGATCGTGGCGGTGCCCTGGGCGGCCATGAACCTGCTCGAGCGGCTGCTTGGACGTGCCCGTTTTTTGGTGGGCCTCGGCGGGGCAGCGGCGGTGTATCCCTTCGCGCGCAAGGTGGCCGTGCAGCTCTCCCTCGGCGACGGCGTCTCGGCCCTTCAGGTCGAGATCCCGATGCTGGTGCGCGCCACCACGGCCATCCTGTGCTTCGGCAGTCTGGGCGTGTGGGCCTTTCAGGCGAGTCGCGTGTGGCGGGCGCTGCACGTCATCGCGGGCTCGATCGGCGTCGCGGCGCTCGTCTGGTTCGACGCGTATTACCTTCGTACCTACGCGATCCTCTCGCCCTTCGTGCACGTGGGGGCCTTGCTCGTGGGCGCGGCCACGCTGTCGCACGCGCTGTCGCCCTGGCCGAGAGCGCGCTGGCTCACGGTGGGCTCTGGGGCCTCGCTGGTGCTGCTGCTCGCCGCGATCGGGGTGGCGAAACCGGGCTTCACCGACGCGGGGCGGCGCACCGTGCTCGCCGACGAGACGAGCATCTACGCGCTCGATGCGCTGCTGTTCCGGGCCGACATTCGCGCGGTTCAGTTCGACGTCACGCGCGCCTCGAAGCAGCCGTGCCCTGAGCTGCCGAAGGTCGCTCCCTGGCCCGAGCTCTCGCTGCCCGGCGAGAAGCGCAAGAACGTGATCCTCATCTCGGTCGACGCGTTACGCAAGGACGTGCTCGGGC
>CAYNOM010000939.1:0-2777 GCA_964398415.1 uncultured Polyangiales bacterium
CGAGGGGCGTCGATGTTCATGGAGAGTCCTGGAGCAGATCCCTATCGGATCGTCAGCCTCATGAAGGCTCCATTGCCAGTTGGACCGCCGCTCAGGCTCTGAGCGAACACGTAGAGAAGGTCATCTCCCGAGCCATAGACCTTGTAGGCCTTCGGCATGAAGAACTCGTCGCGAGTGCCCTTTCCGCCCTCATCATCAGCGTAGATCACGATCTCGCTGCTGTTCTTGGTTCCCGGTACTCGCTCCGAGCCGATTGCGGGATCGAGGCTTCGGGCTTCGGCGACGGTGAGCGTCTTCGAGGTCTTGATGAAGAGGGCCTGAGCGGAGCCGCCACCTCGACCTTCCTGCCCTTGGTCCTTGTCGATGACGACGGTGCCGGAGTTGACCTTGAAGATGGCCAGGTACTTGTCACGGCCGCCGCCGTAGCCGACCAGGGTCGCTCCCTTCATACCCACGAACCCAGGCTGATTGCTGCGGATGTCGTTGTGGCCTTCTCTGCCGTGGCTCTCGGCGTAGACGACGTATTGCGCGGTGACGTTGTTGAAGGTCGTGACCTCGTTGGCGAGCTTGTGGAAGCTCACGAAATCGAGATCGCGCACCGCTCCACTGCCGCTGCCGCTGCCGCCGCCAGAGCTGCCGGTGCTGCCACCCGCGACGGTCATGCTGTCGAGGTTTGGCCCACCTGCGCTGGTGTTGGCCATGACTCGGATCGTATTCGCGCCAGCTCGCAGCGTCACCTTGGTGGCCACCGTCTTCCAGGCAGACCAGCGACCCGTGGGGGCAAAGGCGAGGCTACCGACGCTCTTACCATTGACGACCACGGCCAGCTGACGATTGCCAGCGCTGCCGTTTGCATACTTGAAGGTCAGGCTGTACTCACCCGCCTCGGTGATGCTCACGTTGTTCCACTCGATCCAGCTTCCGTTGCCTCCGTAGTCCATGAAACCCGCGCCTGAGTAGCCTGTGTAGGCGGTGGACGTGACGCAGCCGCTCTGACCTGTGCGCTTCTCGGCTTGATAGGTGACGGAAAGGGCTTTGTCGTCTAGCTCGTCTAGACCTGCGTCGGCGCTGTTGTCGTGCGCATCACCTTCGCCATCGAGACCGTCTCCGACTGGTGCGCAAGCCACCGTGGAGAGCAACAGACAGGCGAGAGTGGTCTTCCTGAACAGTTCCTTGAGATCAAAGCGCTCGCGACGCGCGAGTACATTGGTGCCCATGGTCACCTCCTGCCCCTTCATGTCGCGACCAAGGCCTCCCTTCGGACACCTTTGGACACACTTCCCATATGGGAATTTTTGGCGCCTACGCTACAGGTACGGATTCTCCTCGTCGATGTCCTCTATCTGCGCGGGGGCAGGCTGCATGATGGTGCCCGGTGCCGCGGCTGTCGGCTCGACGGTGTTCGATGGCACCTCTTGCTCCGCAGTGTCACGGCTGCGCGATCGTCTGCTCCGTTGCGTCTCAGTGGAGGGCGCCGGAGTGAGCTCGAGCTCGAGCTTTAGATCGCGATCGAAGACGACCGCCCGTGTCATCTTCTCGTGGCCGGGCGCCGAGACCACGACTTGGTGAATCTCGTTGTCCTTTCTCACTTCGGCTTCAAACGGCAGCCGAGGCAGCTCGGCACCGTCGAGCGTCACGCGCGCGCCTTCCGTGCGCGTGTCGATACGAAGGCGAATCGTGTCGCTTCGAGCCGAGGGGCTTCGGCCTGCGTTCGCCTTGGGCTTCGCACCGCGCGTCTCTTCGCCCGCGGCGGCATGAGTGGCTTGAGCTTCGGTGGACGACCGCGGGCCCGTGTCGTCGCTGAGCGCGAACCAAGTCGCCGCGCCGACGGCAGATGCGATCAGCAACGCACGCGCTGCGATGATGAGCCTTCGCTGCCGAGCGGCGGGCTCGTGGGCGCCCTGGCTCCGCCCTGCTGCGACATAGCCGGAGTGCGTGTGAGTCGCGACCCTTGGAGCCGTATCTTGAGGAAGGGAACCGTCGTGACTGCGCTCCAGCTCGAGCGATCCGTCTTCCACGGCGGTGAGCGCTCGCTGCAGACGAGCTCTCATGTTCGCACGCTCCACTTTGAACGCGGGCTGGAGGATCAGCGCCATTTGCTGCGCGCTCGGAACCAGGGAGCGCTCCGCCAGGTAGCATTGCAGCTCGTAGGCGAAGTCGAACGCGGTCGCGTAGCGATCCTCCGGGTTGTGCGCGAGGGCCTTGTCGCAGATCCGAGAGAGCTCTGCGTCGACGTCTGGGATGACCGTACGAATCCGAGGCTCGCGATTCGCGATCCGGGCGGTTACCCGGGCCGCCTGGCTGATCTTGTCGCCACCGGAGAGCGGCCGGTCTGCGAGCATCTCCCACATGAGCGCTCCGAGAGAGAACACGTCCGCGCGCCGGTCCATAGCCTCGCCCGCAAGCTGCTCGGGCGCCATGTAGTCGATCTTGCCTTTGATCTGGCCGACGCTGGTGACTGCGTCTGCGTCGCGCGTCTTCGCGATGCCGAAGTCGAGCAACTTCACCTGTCCGTCGTAGGTCAGAAAGATGTTCTGCGGGCTCACGTCGCGGTGCACGATGTGCAGGGGGTTGCCTGCGTAGTCGGTCAGCTCGTGCGCGTGATGAAGACCGTGAGCTGTGTCGATGAGACTTCGTAGGCGCGCTTCCAGCGGGAGCTTGGAGAGGCTCAAGCGACGCTGCACCTGTCGCAGCGTCTGCCCCTCGAGATACTCCATAGCGATGAAGTACGTGCCTTTGTGCTCGCCGACCTCGTAGGTCTGCACCACGTTCTGGTG
>CAYNOM010000940.1:0-2776 GCA_964398415.1 uncultured Polyangiales bacterium
TGCAGTCGGCGGTGCCATCGCCATCGCTGTCGGTGTCCGCTACACCGCAGCCGCACACACCCGGCAATGTCTTGGCCGGATCGTTCACGCACGCGTCGTTGCAGTCGGCGGTGCCATCGCCATCGCTGTCGGTGTCCGCTACACCGCAGCCGCATTGCCCACGCTGCGCTTTCCGGCGATCTGCCGGGCACTCATCGCTGCAGTCGGGCACGGCATCTACGTCGCTGTCGCGGTCGCTCTGGCCGCAGCCGCAGAGGCCCGGGTGCTGCTTGGCTGGGTCAAGCGGGCACGTCTCACGGCAGTCCAATGTTCCGTCGCGGTCGCTGTCCACATCGGGCACCCCGCAGCCGCACCGCCCCTCGTACGTCTTGTTCGGGTCCGCGGGGCAACCGTCAAAGCAAGAGCCGTCACCGTCGGGATCCTCGTCCTTGTTGCCGCAGCCGCAGCGACCGGGCTCGGTCTTGAGAGGGTCGTAGGGGCACAGCTCCACGCAATCACTCGCCCCATCCTTGTCGTCATCGCGCTCACGAGAGCCGCAGCCGCACAGGCCGGGCTGCTGCTTGGCTCCGTCAAGAGGGCAGCCATCGACGTCGTCGAGTACGCCGTCCCCGTCGGCGTCGTTGTCCTCTGGCCTGACCTCGATCCGAAGGCCGTAGGGCACCACGTCTACCGGGGAGGCGTATGGGGAGTGCACCTGCAGGATGTGCTCTCCTGGGGGCAGCACGGTCTCTTCGGCGGCGCAGTACTCGCTGTCGCCGCACCCCTTGTGCAAGGAGGCGTAAATCTCTCCGTCGAGCGAAAGCGTGACCCGCGACGAGCGCTCGAGTGTGAGCTTGTAGAAGGCTCTGTGCCGAGCGTCCTTTCCGCAGCCCGTCCGGCCGCGTTCGACCCCGCCAGGCTCGAGCTCGCCCTCGGCCTCGGCCATCCCTTGATCCAACACAAGCGGCACAGCGTCGGAGCAGCGTCGGCCAGACGGGTCGGGGCCGAACGAGATCTCGATCGGATCCTCGACGCCCTCTGCAATGAGGTAGTAGCGACCCGGCTCGAGCCGCTGGGCGATGTGAGACTGGGTGCACGCGCCGCTCCGATCCCCGGCGCAGGTCCCGTAATCCAGGTGGATGAAGCCGCCCCATCTCACGGGCATGGTGGCCAAGAGGTGCGTGGTTTGCTCGACGTCGAACACGTAAACGAAGTCGTCGGTAATACTGCAGGTGCGGTTGCCGACGTCCTTCGCAGCGGCCCGCGTGTGGGCGTCGATCGTGTAACTGCCCTGGGGCTGAAGCACGATGGGGTCCGTGCAGCCCTCGCCGGTTGGCTCTCCGCCCTCCCTGAAAGACAGCGAGAGCTCGTAGGGCCCGGCGTCGGTGAAGTCATCTCCGTCGACGATGACGGAATAGACCCCGGGCTCGAAACGCCGCACGACAGGGGTGCGCGCTCTCTGTTGGGGGAGGCAGACGAGCTCGTCCTTCTCGCGGAGGTAGCCGTCGCATGCGCCGTTCTCGACGCGTAACAGCACCGGAAAGGCGGCCTTCAGAGACATCTCCACCGTGGTCTGGCGCGTGAGCTCGAAGCGGTACACGTGCTCCGCGCCCTCGCCTCGGTCGTGGTCGTTGTTCCAAAGGCCGGAGCAGTAATCGGTGCCGGCGACATCGCGCGTGGCATCGCGCAGGTCGCCCGTGTACACACGCGTGCCCTGCGCGGGGACCTCGATCGGTAGATCGCAGCGCTCCCCTGCGGGGCTCTCGAGCCACAGGTCGAGGCTGAACGGCCCGCTGTCGGTGCTCAGCAGGGAATCGACGACGAGGATGTGCCGGCCAGCGGGCAGGATGCGGTGGAGCTCGACCCGGCCCGCCCCTCCTGCGTCCACATCGGCCACGTCCTGGTCTGACCTCATGAACGGACAGCTCGGGTCCAGGAGCCAAAGGCCGAAGTATGGAGCACCCAACAGCTCGCCGCGCAGCCGAGCCGGCGCATCGAGCTCGAAGGCATAGAACAGATCGGGCCCCGAGGTGTAGTCGCCTATCGTGGACCGGGCGTCGCGGTCGTCGTGCAGACCCGTCGTGTCGCCCTCGACGTGGACGCGTCCGTCGACGAAGCGCACAGGGATAGGATCACTGCACACGTCACCCGGAGGCGGGTCAAACATCAGATCGACGAAAACCTCCTTGCCTGGAGAACCGCTCAGCTCTACGAAATACACCCCGGGCTCGAGTGTTCGGTCGAGCATCCTGCCCCAGCCACGCGCCCCGCGCTCGCTGCACTCGGACTGAAACAGACTTACCGTATTGGCCGTCGTGCCGAACAGTCGCACGCGGGTGCGCTCGGTGAGCTCGAAACGGTACGCGACTCGCTCCGTGTTGTATTCGTACGGCCCGTCCAGCACGGCCACCAAGCGCTGGTCGACCGAAGCGATGGGGAGCGCCGCAGCGCACGCATCGTCGGCGCCCAGCCGCAGTGGCTGACAAGTGCGGCTGGGAGCACACACGCTGCCGGCCTCGCAGCCGCAATCGAGACAGCAGCTGCTTGGTGACTCCGAGCCACTGCAGATCTCGTCGCCACAGTGGGTGCAGTCCTCGGGGCACGTGTCTGCAGCCTCCCCCGCCACGCAGACGCCGTCACCGCACCCCGTGGCGCAGTCTTGCGGGCAAGTCGCCACGGTCTCGTTGGTGCTGCAAGCGCCGTCCCCGCAAGAGCACAGCTCAGGATAGCTTTCGCGATGCTCCGATACGGCGCAGAACGCGTCGATGGCGTGGTAGGCGTAGACATTTTCGAGCAC
>CAYNOM010000941.1:0-2774 GCA_964398415.1 uncultured Polyangiales bacterium
GGCATCTCGACCGTCTTCTGCGACCACGCACCCCAGCTCGCGCGGTTGTTCAGATCCTTGGCGGCCTGCAGGTGGCGTCCTTCGCTGTCCTCATAGTCGAGACGGGCGACCGCTTCGCTGTTGCAGCGCAGGTCGTCTTCGCCAGTCTTGATGGTGATGCGCAACGCGCTGACCTCGCGAAAGGTCTCCGTTGGTCCAGGCGTGGCGAACGTCGGCGTGGGAGCGAGCGTGGCAGCGGCACAGGCCAAGCCCAAGGTGCCGAGGACGACGCGCGAGACGAGGGATTTGCGGATGGGACCGTTCATGGATGTACTCTCTCCTGATTGAGAACGAGCCGCGCTGCGACTCACGAGCTTATTGGGCAGGGGACCCTTCGTTTCGACAGCGTCGCCGCCGAACACGCCGCTTTTTTTCGACCGCGCAGGTGCGTCGAAATCGCGCATGGAAGCAGCACGAGCGCGCATGCCCACGGCATGAGCCAGCCGCCTCGGCTGTGCAGCGTCTTCGCCTGTGCGCTGCTTCGACCGGCACGCACCGTGACCACGAGCGCTTCGGGAGCCAGCGGGTGTGCGGCATCGGGGACCCGCGCAGGGAGCGCCGCGATGACTTCGCCGGTGGCAGCAATGGACGCGCTCGGTCCGGAGGTTACGGAGCGCAGGAGCGAGAGGCGTTGCTCGACGGCGCGAAACTGTGCGAGCGCGAGGTGAGCCTGTGCAGCTCCAGGGTCTGCAAACCAGCCGTCGTTCGACAAGCTGACGAGGGCATCCACGCCGCCTTTCTGGTCGGTCACGCGGCGCACGAAGCTCTCGAAGAGCTCTTCGTAGCAAATGAGTGGCGCGACGCGCAGGCCGGACGCTAGCGCGAAGATGCTGGGTTCTGTGCCTGGTGTGGACTGAGTAAGGTTGGGAAAGCGAGCGCCAATCCGTGTGCCCAACGCGGATGGCAGAAATTCTGCACCGGGCAACAGCTTGACCTTGTCGAACAAGCCTGCGACTCGGCCCGCGCGATCGAGCAGGAGCGCGGAGTTGTAGAGGCGACCTGCCCGATCGAAGGTAGTGGCGCCGAAGATGGTTGGCACACGGTCTGGCAACTGCACGCGCCGGAGGCCGCGTGCGTCTGTGCGCAGGGGGCGGCGGAGGGTGAACGGATAGGCGCCGGCCTCAGGCCACACGATGAGCTCGGCGCCCCGCTTGGCCGCGTCTCGTGACGCTGCGTGCAGGCGTTCCATCTCCTCTGCAGGGCGCTCGTGACCAGGCGGGGTATTCGGCTGCACGAGCCCGACCCGAAGCTCGACCCCCGTGTCTTGAGCGCGCAGTGTGGCCATACGCAACGAGCCGCCCAACGTGGCGGCGAGCACGATGGAGGCAGAGAGCCCAGCGCGTTTGAGCGCCGTCCTCGGTTCGCCCCGAACGAGAGCACGCAGTCCATCCGCGGCAACCACACAGTGGGTGACCACCAGGGCCTCCACCAGCGGCACGCCCGCGAGCTCTGCGGCCTGAATGAACGCCGGAACCGAGGACAGACCCGCCACGGGCGTGTACGGGAACAGCGTGGGCCAAAAGGCCGAGAGCACGGCCCAGCTGGCCGCCGGCTCGAGCACCGCCCGCGGCCCCCTGCGTGGCCCTCGCGCTACGCTCGCGCACCACACTCCGTAAGGCAACGCGATGAACAGCGAGTGCAGCCCGTGGGCGAAGTAGAGCGCCGGCTCTGGCAGACCCGTGAACCGCCTGAGGGTGGCCGGAAACCAGGCAAATGCCAGCAGCGCAAAGCATGTCCCCGCAGCCGTTCCTGCACCCAGTGCACGCGATGCTGAGAGCGTGCGACCTAGCAGCGCGAGCGGTACGAAGGCGCACCACGCGAGCCACGGTGCGGGACTCTGCGGCGTACCCAGAAAGAGCATCGCCCCTGCGAGACAGCCCCATGATAGGTCTCGTAGCGTTCGAGTCGTCACGTCTCCCCGCGTGACCCTGAGAGAGAGAGGTCACGCCTGGTTCGTCTTGGGCCCTCCACGGCCCATTTCGACATCGCTCCACCGCAGAGCGGGCGGTGGGGCCGGGTTCCGCGCCGGGCCCAGCTTCGCTCAACCGGTCGTCGTTCGCGCGAACAGCGCGATGGCCTCGTCGTAGCGGCCCTCAAGCTCTTCCACCTGGCGGGTCAGATCGTACTCGCGCTCCATCTTCTCGCGTCCGCGAGCGCCCATGACCTCGGCCCGTGCGCGATCGCGGAGCAGCTCACTGAGCCTGTGGCCCAGGGCTTCGTGATCGCGCTCCGGCACGAGGTAGCCGGTGACCCCGTCGTCGATGATCTCCGGAATGCCGCCGTGGTAGGTGCCGAGCACAGCGCAGCCTGAAGCCGACGCCTCCTTGAGCGCGATGACTCCCGACTCGCGATCGCCGTCGGCCCCGATCACGCTGGGCGCGAGCAGCACGTCGCTCTCGGACAAGAGCTTGGCGATCTGCTTCGAATCGAGCACGCCCTCGAAGCGCACACGCTGGCCGAGGCCGAGCTCGTCGACGAGAGCTCTAAGCTTAGCCTCGCGCTCGCCGCTGCCCACGATCGACAGCTCCGCGTCCACGCCGTGTGCGAGCGCATGGCCGAAGGCGCGAATCCCATACTCGAAGCCCTTCTTTTCGACGAAGCGCCCCACCATCACGCCGCGCGCGCGCGGGCCGCGCCCCTGCTTTTGAAAGCGTCCAAGGTCGACGCCGAGGTGATACAAGCGCAGGCGCTCGCGTGGCACGCCCGCTTCGGCCACGAGCTCGAGCAGCTCACGC
>CAYNOM010000942.1:0-2771 GCA_964398415.1 uncultured Polyangiales bacterium
GCCTGTCGGGACTGCTCGGCACCGGCGCGCTGGCGGTGCTGCGCGATCCTGCCTCGATTCTCGGCCGCGCCGGAACCGCTGCGTCGCGCCTCGGCGTCGCGCTCGCCCGCACCACCTTCTCCGTGCTCCTCGCCGCGCTCGAGCGCGTCACCGGCGCCTCGCTGCAGCGCGACGTGGCCGGGTTCGCCGCCCTCTTCGGCGAGATCGTCGGCGGCCTCGAGGACCGCTCGCGCGAGATCGACGCCCTGCTTCGTTCCGAGCGCACCGCCTTCGTGCTGGTTACGCGGCCGCGGCGCGGCGACATCGAAAACGCCCTGGCCTTTCGCGCGGAGTTGCGCGACCTCGGCATCGCGGTGGCGGCAGTGCTCGTGAACCGCGTGACGCCGGCCGCGACGCCGCGATCGTCTGCCGCGCAAGCCGGCGCGGAACTGCCCGAGCACCTGCGGAACGCCATCCGGCGCATGGAAGAGGACATGGAGGCGTTGCGCGCCGCCGAACGGGAGGCCCTCGCTCTGCTGGCCGCCGGCCTCGGCGAGGAAGACGCGCCGCCCGTGTTCACGCTGGCCGCGCGCGACAGCGACGTCGCGTCGCTGGACGACATCGCCGGCCTGGCCCGCGACCTCGGTAGCCGTCCGACGGGTTGACCGAGAGTCTCCCGCGGTTATACTCCGGGTATGAAAACGGCGGTATCGATTCCCGATGATGTTTTCGAGGAGGCCGAGGCGTTGGCCCACAAGTCCAAGCGCTCGCGCAGCGACGTCTACGCGCGGGCCCTTCGCGAGTACGTCGCCCGCCATGCCCCGGACCGCGTGACGGCAGCGATGGATCGAGTTCTTGACGAGGTGGATCAGACGCCAGACAAGTTCACGACTCGAGCCGCGCGACGGACGCTGGAGCGCGGCGAGTGGTAACTGTCTCCCAGGGCGAGGTCTGGTGGGCGGATCTCGGCGAGGCGCGCGGATCGAAACCCGGGTTTCGACGACCGATCGTGGTCATTCAAGGCGATGGCCTGAACCGCAGCCGCTTGGCAACCGTGGTCTGTGTCGCGCTCACGAGCAACCTGAAGTGGGAATCTGCGCCTGGGAACGTGCTTCTCTCTGAAAGCGCCACCGGGCTTCCCAAAGAGTCGGTGGCGAATGTCTCGCAGATCGTGACGCTCGACAAAGCCGAGCTGGCCGAGCGAGCGGGCAAACTGCCCAGAGCGAAGCTGAACCTGGTTCTGTCGGGGGTGGACGTGGTTCTTGGGCGATGATCTGCCGTCGGTGACCGACGACGAATCCTTGGCGGCGGCTGTTGCCTTCGGTGTGCTACTGCAACTTTGCCGGCGGCTCCTTGCTCAGCTCGTCGGCGAGTGCCTGTTGCGGAGCCGTAAGCTTCGGGAAGATGTCCTTGAAAAACGCTTGATGAACATCCCGGTTCGCCAGTTGCGACTTGAAGGCCTCTGCACAGAAGTCCTCGGTACCCGGCGGCATCGTGAGCTGACGTGGTCTTCGACGCTCGGTCGCAACCAGCAGGGCCTCCGCGTACTTGGCATCGAATCGCCTGGGCCCGGAAGGCCATCGCATGTCGAAGAAGCCGCACCCCTCCCGCACCTCGTACGGCCAGATCCGGTGGAGCCCCTCGAGGATCCCGGGAATGAGCTCGCTTTGATCGCCGAGGCGCAGCGAGACGTAGTTGTAGAACGGTACTTCCGGCGAGTTGTATTCCTTCCAGCCCAGATCCGCCGCCCTCAAGTACTCGTTGATCAGCTCCAGTCCGCCCAGCTCGCCCCCCTGCTTCAAACATCTGGCGCAATTCTCGATGACTGGGAATTCCGCCCGGATGGCGACCGAATCCCGTGACCCGCGCATGCGCTCCAGCGCTTCCTTTTCCTGCTCGAGCAGGAGCCCGACTTGGCTCTTTTTCCACTCGCCGTCGATGAGACCGTACCCGGCATTCTTGCCGTAGCACTTGGTCAACAGAGGATCGCTCTTTCGCTCCGTGGGGCTGAGACGCACGGTCGGAGAACCATCGTCCGGGTCCATCTCGTGATAGAAGAAGAGCTTCCTCCGCACTCGGAATTCCTGATCCAACTCATTGATGCCCTGATTCGTCGATATCCAGATCGCTTTGCTGAAAGGGTCAAGGCGAATCGCCCGAATCAAGTAGTCGCCAGCGAGCCCCTCGCTTGTGCGCAGCCTTTTGACGAGTTGCCCGGTGTCCAAGGATTGTACGACGATCCCATCGGCCGGGTAGTGCCCGTACTCGCCGTCATACCGTGTGCCGAGCCAAAGCTGGTTCCCGACGATCTCCGCGCAACTCACGCTGAGGAACGGGTCCACATGGTCCTGGATGGGCGCGCCGTTCATCGATAGCGTGTGCGCACGGTCTTCGCCCTCCGAGCCGTACGCGTAACCGTATGCGTCTTGAGTGGTCACTTCTTGGGCGCTTGAAGTATTGAGCGTCACCGTCGATGCGATCGACGACCCCCACCACGACGACCACTTCCACCACGACGACTCTGACCCGGTTCCTTTCGGCACGTCGCGAGCCCTGGTGCCGATCGCCCCCGCGAACTTTTGCGCGAACAGATCCCCGGCTACTTCTTGGATGTTTCCCGTCGCCCGGTCGAAAACGAAGTGCTGGCCCTCAGCGGTCGCCAGGCCCACGGAACTCTCGGAGAATGAGAACGAGTTGACCTGTGGAAGGACACGCCATTCATCGTGCACCCCACCACCACACGACGTCGTCGCAAACAATAGCAGCACCGAAAGGGGTAACAAGGCGTTCCA
>CAYNOM010000943.1:0-2768 GCA_964398415.1 uncultured Polyangiales bacterium
TGCTCGCTGTCAAGCCACCGGATCTGCCGCGTGAGCCACCGACACTGGCGGAGCTCACGAGGCGGCTTCGGGAGGCGAACCAAAAGCTCTCGGGGCGCGACTTCGAGGGTGAGATCGCAGAGGCCGAGGCGGCCAGCGTAGCGCGGCGGCGAAGCATCCTGCCACCGTCGCGCTGACGACTCGGCTCAGTGCGGGATTTCCGAGAGCAGAAAGCGCATGAGGGCCTCGGCCTTCATGGGCAGACTCGAGATGGAGATCCACTCGTCGCGCGTGTGAAAGCCCTCGCCGCGTGCTCCGAGCCCATCGATCGTCGGCAAGCCGAGTGCACCGAGGGTGTTGGCGTCGGAGCCGCCGCCCACGCGTGGTGCCTCGCCTGCCTCGAGCCCCGCCGCACGCTGACAGGCTGCGTAGCGTTGCGCGAGGGCCACGCTTGCCTCGCTTCGAGCCCAGGGGGCGCGGGCCACGTGCACGTCGACCTCGAGGCGCGTGCCCTCGATGGCGTGACACGCGCGTCGCGCGGCGTCGTGCAAGGCGGAGATCAACGTATGCTGACCTTCGGCGTCGGCGAAGCGCAGATCGAGATCGGCGCGCGCCCGATCGGGCACGGTGTTGCGGCTCGTGCCGCCCTCGACGAGGCCGACGTTCACCGAGAACCCGCGCTCGACGTCGGTCAGCTGCTGCGCCTCGTCGATGAACTTGGCGAGCGCCCAGATGGCGTTGCGACCTGAGGCGAGCGCGTTGCCCGCGTGTGCGGCCCTGCCGTGGGCGAAGATGGCCGCGCTGCCCGAGCCGCGTCGCGAGGTGATGATGGCGTCGCCCTTGCGCCCGGCTTCGAACACGAGGCCACAGCGTGCATGGAGGCCAAGCTGCTCGAGGAGCATCTTCGAGGAGGGCGAGCCTAGCTCTTCATCGCCGACGCTGATGAAGCGCAGCGGCAGCCGTGACAGCGCATTCACGTCGTACAGCGCGCGCAGCACGACGATGACGAGGGCAAGCCCGCTCTTCATGTCGAGCACACCAGGGCCGCGCGCGATGTCGCCCTCCACGTGAAAGCCCTCGAAGCTGCCCTTCGGAAATACGGTGTCGTGATGACCCACGAGCAAGATCGCGGGCTCCTCGTGGGCGCGCTCGGTGCTGAACACGAGATGATCGCCGGTGTGGTTGCTGTGGGTCGTCGCGCACTCGAGGCGCGTCGTTGCCAGCACATCTCGCAGCAGTGCGGCCACCTCGTTGACGCCCTCGACGTTCGCGCTGTGGCTGTTTACCTGAACCAGTTGCTCGGTTAGCGCGAGGATCTCGAAAGCGCGCGCACGCAAGGCCGCAAGCGCAGCCTGCTCGAGCGCCGCCCGGCTCACGGGAAGATGCCTCGCTCGCTGTAGCCCTCGGCCAGCGTGTTGAGTGCGAGGCCGTAGGCGGCGATGCGCTTCGTGCAGCGCATGCGCTGCGCGAACTCGGTGACACGTTGGTACGCCCGAATCATCTTGCTTTCGAGCTTGGTGTCGACCTCTTCCAGCGTCCAGCGTTCGCTGCGCTTGTTTTGGAGCCACTCGTAGTAACTCACGGTCACGCCGCCGGCGTTGGCGAGCACGTCCGGAATCACGTCGATCCCGCGTTCGAGCAGCACTTGCTCCCCCTCCGGATTCACCGGGCCGTTGGCGCCTTCGGCGATCACCTTGGCCGTCAGCAGCTTTGCCTCGTGGGCGCCAATCTGGTTCTCGAGCGCCGCGGGGATGAAGATGTCGGTCTTTGCAGCGAAGAACTCATCGCGCGAGCATGGGGTGCCGCCGCCGAAGCCGGCCACCGTGCCGAGCGCCTTCACATGCTCGTGCAGCGCCCGGACGTCGAGGCCATCGGCGTTGATGACGCTGCCACCGTGATCGCTCACGGCCACGAGGCGCACGCCCATCGATGCGAGGGCGAGTCCGGCATGGGAGCCCACGTTGCCAAAGCCCTGGATGGTCGTGCGCGCGCCCTCGAGCTTGAGGCCGTTTTCGCGCGCCCATTCGCTGACGCAGTGGGCAACGCCTTGCCCGGTGGCCTTCACGCGACCGTAGGAGCCACCGCAGGTGATGGGCTTGCCCGTGACCACAGCGCGCTGCGCGTTCTTGTGTTGGGCGGACACCGTGTTCATGTAGGTGTCCATCATCCACGCCATCTCCTGCGGGCCCGTGCCCACGTCGGGGGCCGGGATGTCATGATCAGGCCCGATGTTGGAGGCGATTTGATGCGTGAAGCGACGCGTCACACGCATGCGTTCGGCGGCCGATAGCTTGGAGACATCGCAGCGTACCGCGCCCTTGGCGCCTCCGAACGGAATGTCGAGCAGTGCACACTTCCAGGTCATCAGCGCGGCGAGTGCCTTGATCTCGTCGGGATTCACATCGGGATGGTAGCGAATGCCGCCCTTGTAGGGGCCAAGCAGGTTGTTGTGCTGCACACGATAGCCGGTGAAGTTGCGCAGCGATCCATCATCCATGCGCACAGGGAAGTGCACGATGAGCTCAGTCTTGGGCTGCGAGAGCAACACCTGGACGTCGGCCGGGAGATCGACGACGCGGCTCGCTTGCTCGAAGATGCTCTGTACCGAACGGAAGAACGCGTAGGGCTCGGACGACATGCGTGGCTCCTCAAGGGTCTCTGACGTCATCATAGTCCGCACGACGGATGGCGCCGTGCACGAGAAAGCAGCGCGTGCGCACGCGCACGAGGCTCCGCGCCGAACGAGAGCTCGGAGCGCGGTCGCGCCGTGACGTTAGGGGGTGCACGCC
>CAYNOM010000944.1:0-2768 GCA_964398415.1 uncultured Polyangiales bacterium
CCGCCGATCTTGGCCGCAGCCACCGCCACGGCGCTCGCCCCGAGGCTATGCACGTCGACGGCCAGCTTGCCGAAGGCCTGACAAGCATCGACGAAGAGCGGGATGCCGCGGGCCGAAGCGACCGCCGCGTACGCTGCGAGGGGCAAGATCGTGCCCGTCTCGTGATTGACCCACTGCAGGGCGACGAGGCGCGTGCGCTCGTCGAGCGCGTCGGCCAGCACGTCCGCAGCAAAGGGCCGGCCGCGCGGTACAGACAGGCGCACGACCTCAGCGCCCTCGTCACCTAGGCGGGCGATGGCGGCGGCAACGGCCGGGTGCTCGACGTCGGTCGTGACGACGCGTGCGCCCTGCCAAGAGCCAGTCGACAGTCCGAGCACGCCTAGGTTGCAGGCTTCGGTACCGCCCGAGGTGAGCACGACAGAAGGGGGCTCAGCTCCGAGCGCTTCTGCGATCTGACCGCGCGCACGCTCGAGCAGGCTGCGGGCGAAGCGCCCCTGGGCGTGAACGCTGGAGGGGTAGGCCCAGGCGCGCTCGTGGGCGTCGTGGACGGCGGCACGAGCAGCAGCGGTGAGCGGCGTGGCGGCGTGATGGTCGAGGTAGATCACAGGACGGGGGCGGCTTGGCGCGCATCGGGGGGGACGCGCAAGGTGACGCAGGTGCCCGTGAGCAAGAGGCCCGCGATGGCCTCGGTGGGCGGGCTCTGGATGTCGATGCCTCCGCCCTGGGCCTCACACACGCGCCGCGCGAATGCGAGCCCCAAACCGACACCGCCGTGGCTGCGCGTCACCGAGCCATCGACCTGGTAAAACGGCTGCAAGATGCGCGGGATCTGATCGGGCGGAACACCCGGGCCGCTGTCGGCGACCGACATGGCGTACCACTCGCCTCCGCGCGGCGTGTGGCCGTGGCGCACCGCCACCGCCACGTGGCCTCCGCGCGGCGTGAACTTGGCCGCGTTGTCGAGCACGTGCACCATCGAGCGCTGAAGCTTGTCGGCATCGCCGAAGCCTGGTGTCGTGCCATCGCGGAAGGGCTCGACGCTGAGCAAGATGCCCTGCTCTTCGAAGCGCGGCTTGGCATCCTGAAGGGCGCGCTTGGCGATGGCCGCAAAGTCGTACTGGATGTGGAAGAAGTGCAGTCGGCCTGTCTCGAGCTGGCTGACGTCGAGCAGCGTGTCGATGAGCGAGCGCAGACGCTGGGTAGAGTGCTCGACCGAGCGCAAGCACTTGGCCTGGGTCTCGGTGAGCGAGCCGAGGTCGCCGTTGAGCAGCAACTTGAGGTAGCCCACGACCGGCGTCATCGGTGTGGCGAGCTCGTGGCTCAGGTTGCGCAAGAACTCTCGGCGCAGGCGCGAATTCTCCTCGAGCCGCCGATTGGCCTCGATCAGCTCGCTGACCTTCTTCTCGAGACGCTCGACGATCTTCTGCGAGCGCTCGCGCAGCCGGATCTCACCCGTCTCGTCGGCGTGCTCGCGATGGCCGCGCAGGTAGCGCTCGACGAGCTGCACGAAGCGTGTGGCGTCGATGGGCTTGGCGATGAAGCCGTCTGCGCCCACCGCCAAGCTCGTCATGCGATCGCCCTCGGCCGTGATGGCCACGATCGGCACGCCGATCATCGAGGGCATCCCCCGCAGCCGCAGCGTGACTTCGTAGCCGTCGAGGTCGGGCACGTTGATGTCGACGAGCACGATGTCGGGGCGCTGGGCCCCGGCGAGGCGGATGCCGTCGAGGCCGCTCTCCGCCTCGACCACCGTGTGGCCGGCTGCCTGGAGCAGCTTTCGCACCAGGAGCCGGCTCTTCGGATCGTCTTCGATGTGCAGAACGCGCGACACTGGGGCTCAGTCTACCAGAGCTGCCCGCTGCCGCGCGCAGGCTTCAGAAGCGCGCTTCAGAAGCGCTCGTCGGGATCGTCGTCGACGTCGTCGTAGCGGCGCCGGGCCTCGTCGTCCTCGTCGTCTTCCGCCTCGACGTCGCGTTCGCGGAACGGCGGCTCGTCGCCGGGGGCAGCATCGTCGTCCTCATCGGCATCCGAGTCCCACTGACCGTGGGTGGGCAGCTCCTCGTCCTCGTCCTCATCCTCGTCGCGCTGCGCATCCACCCCTGCCTCGTCGGCATCGGCGTCGTCGGCGCCGACAGTGCGCGCATCGCGCGTTTCTGCGTCGGGTTCGCTCCCTTCGCCGGACGGCTCGGACTCGTCGTCCGCGGCCTCCCAGCCCTCCTGGGCCTCAGCGCCGGCCTCACCCTCGGCGCCTGCCACAGCGCCCTCGGCGCCGCCCTCCTCGCCGCGACCGCGATCGCGACCACGACGCCGACGACGCCGGCGACGCCGGCCTCCGCCCTCACGCGCAGCCCCATTTTCAGCGGCCTGGGCCTCGCCCTCGTCGGACTCTGCTTCCGCGGCGGCAGCCTGATCGCCCGCCGCAGGCGGCGCTTCGACCTCGGGCTCGCGCTCCTCGTCTTCGTCCACGACCTCTTCGAGGTCCTCATCGGTCTCGTCGAGCGGCGCACGACGCTCCTCGCCCCGGTCGCGATCACGATCACGATCACGATCACGATCACGATCACGGTCGCGATCACGGTCACGGTCGCGATCACGATCTTTGCCTCGCCCACGCAGCGCATCGAAGAGCTCGAAATCGATGGCGGAAATGGCGACGTGTTGGACGCGAATCCCGACCCCAACGCGCTCCATCGCGGCCGCCAGCGCGTGGCCGTCGAACAGCGCCACGGGCGCAGACGCAGGCTGCAGCGCCTCCTCGCGGGCGCCCG
>CAYNOM010000945.1:0-2764 GCA_964398415.1 uncultured Polyangiales bacterium
GCTGGCGTCGGAGGGGCACATCCCGCTGGCCGCCACGCCCTCCCCCCGCTCCGCGCCTCCGGTGTATCGCATACGCGCTGACCAGCGTGCTTGTGACCTCAACCCTTCTCGCACGCACGGCCAACGCAGAGGACTCGGACTACTGCAAAGGCGTCATTGCCAAGGCACGTGCCGAGGCTGCTCTGCTCCGTTCGCCATCCATGCAGGCACAGGGCATCCGCTTTCCTAGAAGCACCGTCCTGGGAACCGGGGAATCCAGGGGCGATGAGTTTCAGGTGCGGGGGACCTTGTCTTTCTCGCCTCTCGATGTCGTCCGCGGCAAGCGCGTGCTCGATGCCGCTGGCGCAGAGTGCGACCGCCGGAATGCGGAAGACACGCTCCTTGAGCTACTCGGCCTGGGTTTCGAACGTGCGCGTAGGGTCGCCCTGACGCGAGAGCTCGAGACGCTCGAGGCAAGCGAAGCAAACGTTCAGGCCGTGTTGGAGCAGGAGCGTCAGCGCTTCGAGAGACATCTGATCACTCTGGCTGAGTGGGAGGAGGTGCTCCTTCTGCACACCGAGATGTCGCGCCGAAAGCATAGGCTGAGAGCCGACATCGCGCGCATCGATGCGGAAGCTCCTCAGGAGATCGAGTCGACGTTCGATGCTGCACGGAGCAGCTACGAGGCGGCATCGATGCAGGCGGAGCGCGAGCTCGTTCGAGTTCGTGCCCTCGACCCTTTTCGCGTCGACCTGCGTGGGGGCCTCGTCGTCGACACACCTCTCGACTACTTCGCGATGCTCGAAGTCAGTTACAATTTCGGCGACTTCGCGCACCGCGCACGAGACCGTGACTACCTTACTGCGCGGGCAAAAGATCTACGCTCCTCACGCCGTGAGCTATCCCATCGTAGCCGGGTGGCCGAAGAGCAGCTTCGCGCGACGCAACAGCAGCTGCGAGGCGAGCAAAGCGCCGTCGAAGAGCAACTAGCCATGCTCAACCAGAGTCTTGCTGCGCTCGAAGCCAGCAACGTACCCGCGGCGCAGCACTCCACCGCGCTGCTCGCACTGCGGCGAGCTCAGCTCGAAGCAGATATCGCGTACTTGCGCACGCTATCCGAGGAGCTTCTCGCGTCATGACTGATGAAAATTCGACAAGATTCTCCAAAGTGACGACGCGTCTTGCGTCGATCACGGCGCTCATCCTGTTGGGGGCCGCAGGGATCGCGGTCGCTCGGGCCGGCTATCGTCTCTGGAGCGACTCCTTCGTCGCCCCGATCACCCTGTCGCCCGACAGCGAAATCGTGATCAACAGCAATCTCCGTCTCAACGAGCTGTACGCCGAGCGCGCCAAGATGGTGGCCGAGCAGGAGCGCCTCAACGCTGAGCTCTCGGCGAGCGACAGCGCGATCCAACAGCTCACCGAGCTGCGCCAACTGACAGAAGGAGCGCTCTCCTTCGTTCAAGGCAGGGCACAAGAGGCGCTGCGGACGGGCAAACAGGACCTAAAAGAGCTCGCAGAGCGTGAGCGCAAGCTCCTCGAGATGCACGAGGCACAGAGCGCGTTTGTCGCAGAAATGAGCCAGAGCGTCGAGGACGGGCTGGTGAAGCGTTCCGACCACTTGCGAGAACAACTGTCGCTGAGCCAGCTCGAGCTCGCCAAGGTCGACACTGCGCGCGCGCGCTTGGAGACCAAACTACGACTGGACAATGCGACACGCGCACTCGGCGCGATGTCCGACGTGCGTACCGTGGCTGCAGCACCGGAACTGATTGAGCATCGCAGCCAAGCCGTTCACCTCGGGCTCGAGATCTTGCGCCTCACCGCAGAACAGCGCGCCGCTCGTGCACGGCTCAGCGTCGCGGAGCAAGAGATCGCAAAGATCGACGAGCTGACGGCTCAAATGCTTTCCCGCCCGATTTACCGTGCCATCCGTCAAGAGCTCGACGTCGCCTTCGTTCCCTATACTCAACTTGAGGGTATCGAGGTCGGCGCAGAGGTGAACGAGTGTCTCTGGGGGATTGCCTTCTGTGAGCCCGTTGGCCGCGTCACCGAGCTTCTCCCAGGAGAAGTCATCATGCCGGACCCTTGGGGTGCGCAGGCCCGCGGGCGATACGCAGTACTGCGGCTCGATGATGTCGACGCGGCCAAAGCCAAGGTGCTCCGAGTCCGCAACCGTTCGACGAACAGCGACACGGCCCAAGCCCAAGCGGCCGCCGTCCGCTGACCTCCAACATACGCACGACGGTGGTACGCATGGAAGCCCTAACTTGGAGCCTTCGAACACTAGACGGTGCAGTCCTCGTCCTTCCACTGGTCGAGTCGCTCGCTATCCTGCTGTTAATGTGTTGGGATAGCCCGATTCTGCTCGCATACCGCTCCGTTCAGCGGGCCTTTGGGCTGTCACGTACGGCACGCGACCGGGATGCAGTGCCGTTGCCGCTGTTGGTCGTGATCCCATCTCTGCTGCGTAAACAGGATGAGCTCGACAGCATGATGAGCACGGTGGCCAGCGTCGCGAACAATGGCTACCCCGGCGACCTTACCATCGTAGTAACGATCGACGGAACCGAAGACGCGCCAGCGCTCTACAGTACGCTACTGCGATGGGCTGAAGAGCGCACGTGGCCCGAGCAAACGAGGCTGTACATCACCGGCACAACCATGCGACGCAGCAAGCCGATGGCGATCGACCACGCCATGGAGTTCATCAAGGAGCGTGTCGCAAGCGGCTCACTACCAGCGTTTCCTCCCGTGTATGTGAGCACCGACGCGGACGCTGATC
>CAYNOM010000946.1:0-2754 GCA_964398415.1 uncultured Polyangiales bacterium
CTGGGAAGGCGCAAAAATGGCCGACTTGCTCACCTCACACGGATATCGGCTCTGACGGGGCTTCGGAGCCGTCGGTCATGCACGAAGCTTGAGGTCAGCGGCTCGTGTCAGGTTGTGCCAAACGGTGGGGGGCACATTTCTTGCCATCGGCCGGGCTGGGGACGTTCCGGGGCGTTCCAGCCGACCTCAAGGGAGATTGAACGTGCGGACCACTTCTTCGCTGCTTCACCGATGCCGATTCTCTGTCGCCTTTGTCCTGCTCGGAGCGTGTAGCAACGCTCCCGCCAACCCCGAGCCGACATCCGCCGAAAGACCCGTCGAAGAAGCCGATCCGGCTGTCGGCGCGACCACGTCACAGACCGTCGCCAGGTCCGAGCTTCAGCGACGACAGCCTCAGGTCACTCTTGACGAGAAGGCGGCTTTTGTCGCCGGGCACAACGCGTTTGCGTTCGACTTGTACGAGCTGATTCGCGCGGAAGAAGGCGCGGGCAGGAACGCGTTCTTCTCGCCCACGAGCATCACGCTTGCGTTGTCGATGGCGTACGCGGGGGCCAGTGGCCAAACCGCCGAGGAGATGGCCGGCGCCCTGCATTATTCGCTCCCGCCAGACCGTTTGTTGGAAGGCTTCAACTGGCTCGGGCAAGAGCTGGGATCGCGCGCGGAAAAGGCCTACGCGACGGCCTCGCAGGGCGCGAGCAGAGAGCCCCGTAGGGACGACTTCCGTCTTCGCGTCGTCAACTCCATGTGGGGCGAGCGGACGATGACGTTCGAGGGGGCGTTTCTCGACACGCTCGCTACCCACTACGACGCTGGCGTCTACCTCGCCGACTTCAAGAACGCGCCCGAGGCCGAGCGAGTGCGCATCAACGATTGGGTGGCCAACGAGACGTTAGAACGAATCAAGGACCTGATCCCCGAGACAAGCATTGATGCCAGCACGCGCTCGGTGCTCGTGAACGCCATCCACCTCAAGATGCCTTGGAGCTCCCCCTTTTCCACGGCCCCTGATTTGACGTTCAAGCGGCTCGACGGGTCGATGGTTGCAGCGCCATCCATCAGGAAACGCGGCACGTGGCGTTACCTCGAGTCCGAGGGCCTTCAGGCCGTGCTCATTCCGCTCCAGGGCGGCGACGTGAACGTGCTCGTCGTGGCTCCCGCAGACGGAGGCCTCAACGCCTTCGAGGACGCGCTCTCCGCTGACGAGCTCGACAACCTGTTGGGTGCGATGCAGGCGCGCGAGGTCATCTTTCGCATGCCCAAGATCCACTTCACGACGCCATCCATGGCGCTCAAGTCCAGGCTCCAAGCTCTCGGGATGAACGTCGCTTTCACGCGCTCGGCGGACTTCTCCGCCATCTCGAGGGATGAGCCCCTGTCCCTCTCGGAGCTCGCGCACAAGGCGATGCTTGGTGTGGATGAGAACGGCGTCGAAGCCGCCGCGGCGACGGCTGTGTTCGTGGCCGGAGGAGGCTCCGCGCCGAGTGAGCCCATCCCATTCGACGTAGACCGACCCTTCTTTGTGGGCCTGATCGACGTTCCCACCCATGCGCTTCTGTTCGCGGGGCACATCGTCGACCCCAACAACGAGCACTGAGTCTTCCGGCGCTTCTCCCTCCGGAGCGCACTCCGAGGTTCCAGCGTTGGGGGACCCGCCAGCCGACGAAGCGCGCGAAGACGTCCGTGACGAAGACGGTGTACGCGAAGACGCGCCAGGTCGATACGTAGGTGATGTCGGCAACCAGTCTCGCCAAGCTCGTGCGCGAGCTCGGACGAGAGAACGAATACGCCTCGCATGGGCCGCTCGATGTCCCAGGCCTGGCCGCCATGCTCCTTCAGGACGCCGCGCTCGTCATCGATCGCCCCGGCTCCTGGGAAGGCGCAAAAATGGCCGACTTGCTCACCTCACACGGATATCGGCTCTGACGGGCTTCCAGGACTCCAGTAGACTCCTTAATGCCGCAGTCAGTCTTGACCTGTAGACCCGTATGGACTAGCGGTCAGGCATGAAATGCTCCCCCCAAGTAACGCAGCTCCTCACGCTGCTGACCGCCGCACTGCTTTCGTCGTGTACGGTCTTGGCTAACGACGGCATCATCGGCGAGAAGCACATCCTCTCAGGTCGCCTCGAGGGCCAAGGGGTGCCAGACATCGGCCTCACGGTCCTGCTCGAAGATCGTCACCTCGAGCCCATCGAATTCGAGATCAACCGCTCGCTCAGCTTCAAGGCGCAACTGCTGAGCACCTTTGAGTTGTACATCAACGGAACTGCGCTGCAGTACACGGGGGCCACGCCCAATCTGCGAGTGGGCGACGGCAAGTTGCCCTTCCAGAACATCATCCTGCCCGGGCTCAAGTTTTCCGACCTGGTTGATGACGTCCTGGCCCTGTGCGCGAACGACACGCTCGGCCCCGCTATTTTCCCCGAAGACCCAGGGGAAGAATGGGACGAGGACGACACCAACCGCGTCAAGAATAACAGCGGGCCGTGCGCCGATGTCGGTAAACTCGGCGAAGTCAAGAGCGTGTTCAACAAGCTCAATTTCGAGTTTGGGGGCATCGATCTCGCCTGGACCTCGGACGCAAGTGGCCCGCTGCTAGAGGTGAAGACGAGCTTCTCGGTCACCGAAGACCAGAACGCGTCAGCGGTCGGGTTGAACTTCCACTGGTCGAAGCAGACGTTCACCACGCGCCTTCGTCCCCACTACTGCGGGCACTGTAGCCAGGATCCCTGCCGCAACGGCAACCGCGAGGTGT
>CAYNOM010000947.1:0-442 GCA_964398415.1 uncultured Polyangiales bacterium
GCATAGGTATCGATTCATTGTTCCTCCATGAGCGCGCACTCCGTGCGCGCACAACAATCCCTGCATGTCGCGTGCCGCCGAGATGACGTCGAACGAAATGGAGCTCTCATGATGGCCTCCGGTCCCAGATGCGATGCTGCTTGGCGGCAACTACGAAGGCATCGAGGTCACCTCCCTCGATCGCGATCACTCCAGGATCCGCCTCGGTATCGATATCTGCGGCCTCCATCAGAGAGGTGGCGTCCGGGCTGAATCCAATCACCTTGAGGTGCGCGAAGGCGTCCCGCAGCCATGCCGTCGCCGTGGGCTCCTTTTGCAGCTCGGCCGCCCCACTCTCGGAGGCAGCGACCACGACAAAGTCGAACAACACCGAGGGCGCGCCGGCGAGGGCGTGATCGATCTCGACTTTGCGCTTCTTGCTCGACGTCACACCACCAACGAC
>CAYNOM010000947.1:452-2754 GCA_964398415.1 uncultured Polyangiales bacterium
GTCTCGTCGACGCCGTCGGTGACGAGAACGCCTAGCTTGCGCCCCTGCATCGTCAGAGGTGCCTTCTTGTGCTGACTGAGCGCTGGAGAGGGCGTCAGGTCCTTGACCGGCTGCGCTGGCTCGAACACATCCGCCTCTCCCGGCATTCCGAGAGCGCTCTCGACCCGTTTTACGAGCTGCTTATCGACGTGCGTCAGCTGTCCGAGCATTCGCGTGCGCACCGCGCGGGTCTTCACCTTACCTAGCTCGAACGCAAACGCGCTGACGATGTGTGCCTGCTCGGTGCTGCTCATGGACCTATAGAACATCCTGGCTTGGGAATAGTGGTCGCCGAACGTCTCGGCGCGCGCCCGACGCTTTTCACCTCGCTCCACCGCGGCTACGCTGACGAACCCGTGGGCAGGATCCTCGCGCGGTGCGTCGTGATCGAGGCTACTTGGCTCGTAGGCCACACGGCCCTTTTCGGCGGCCATCCGCATGTGCCCGCCGCGTTGCAGCGTGTGCCAGGGACACTTCGGCTGATTCACCGGAATCTCGTGAAAGTTTGCACTTCCGAGTCGTGAGAGCTGTGTATCGAGATACGAGAACGTACGCCCTTGAAGAAGCGGGTCGTTGCTGAACTCGATGCCTGGAACGAGGTGTGACGGACAGAACGCCACCTGGTCGGTCTCGGCGAAGAAGCTATTCACGTTGCGATTGAGCTCGAGCTTGCCCAGCGGCATGAGGGGAATCACCTCCTCTGGAATGAGCTTCGTGGGGTCGAGGACGTCGAAGTCGAAGCTGTCTGCCGTGGCTTCATCAAACACCTGCACTGACAGCTCCCACGCGGGAAAGTCACCGCGCTCGATCGCCTCCCAGAGATCCCGTCGGTGAAAGTCCGGATCTGCGCCATTGATCTTCACCGCCTCGTCCCACAGCACCGAGAACGTGCCCAGCATTGGGCGAAGGTGAAACTTGACGAACTTCGAGGCGCCCTGCTTGTTGACCATCCGGAACGTATGCACGCCGAAGCCTTCCATCATGCGAAACGAGCGAGGGATCGCCCGATCCGACATGGCCCACATCAACATGTGCGTGCTCTCGGGCATCAGGGACGCAAAATCCCAGAACGTGTCATGGGCCGAGGCAGCCTGCGGAAAGCCCCGGTCAGGCTCGGGCTTCACCGCATGGACGAGATCGGGAAACTTCATCGCGTCCTGAATGAAAAACACCGGGATGTTGTTGCCGACGAGGTCGTAGTTGCCTTCCTGGGTGTAGAACTTGATCGCGAACCCGCGCACGTCTCGCACCAGATCCGCCGATCCCTCGCTGCCAGCGACTGAAGAAAAGCGAACGAAGACCGGCGTCTCGACGCTCGGGTCCGCAAGAAATGCAGCGCGTGTGAGCTCGGAGTGCGAAGCGTAGGGCTGAAAGGTGCCGTGAGCACCAAATCCGCGTGCATGAACGACTCGCTCCGGAATGCGCTCGTGGTCGAAGTGGGTGATCTTCTCCCGCAGCACGAAGTCCTCGATCAATACGGGTCCCCTCGGCCCCACCTTGAGTGAATTTTGGTCATCTGCGATCGGAGTTCCCTGATTCGTCGTCAGACCTGGATGAGCTCCTGTCGCAACCTGATGTGTCTCCCCACCCTTACCCCTCTTCGGAGACACTGGCGGAACACTTTTCGCGGACTTTTTGGAAAGAGTCATAGGAGTCGTGCCTCCAAACACGCCGACGATATGCACTTGTCATGCCCGACATCGACAGCGCCTGGCTGACCGACATACGGTCGAAGCGCTGCTGCGCGGTATGGCGCGGACATGGGGAAGTTCGCCACTTGGAGGCGAAATGCCCCAGGCCGTTCTGCCCCGTCCCTCTCCAGCACGCCCGTCTCGCCTGGCGCGGCATGGCGCTTGCTGCACATGGGTTCTCAACGTGAGGAGCCGATCATGAAGCGAAACGAAAAGAAGAGCCCATCGGAGGCCGGCCTCGATGCACTGCTCTACCAATTGCTCGAGACTGAGCTCGGAGGGGTGAAGGTGTATCAGGCGGCACTGAAGTGCGTGCTCAACCCGGATCTCGAGAAAGAATGGACGAAGTACCTGCAAGAAACCGAGGAGCACGTCTCGGTAGCGACGCAGGTTCTCACAGCCATGGGACGTGATCCTGACGCCGATGCGCCCGCGCGTGAGCCCGCTCGCGCCATGAGCAAGGGCCTCGTCCACGTCATGGAGGTCGCACGGAAGAGTGGAGCTCCTGCCGAGGCTGAACTGGCAGCCGCCGAGTGCGTCATCGTCGCAGAGACGAAAGACCACCTCAACTG
>CAYNOM010000948.1:0-2748 GCA_964398415.1 uncultured Polyangiales bacterium
AACCTCGACCTCATCACCACCGCGCCCAGCGTGGTGTACAAGGTCGTGAAGAAAGACGGCACGGAGCTTTGGGTCGAAAACCCCTCGAAGCTGCCCGACCCCGTCTACATCGAGCGCATCGAAGAGCCCTACTTCAAGGTGTCGATCCACGTGCCGAGCGATTACGTCGGCTCGGTGCTCAAGCTATGCCAGGAGCGGCGCGGCATCCAAACGGGCATTCAGTACGCGTCCGAAACGCGCGTCATCATCACTTACGAGCTCCCGCTCGGTGAGGTGCTGTTCGACTTCTACGACAGGCTCAAGAGCGCCACCAAGGGCTACGCCTCGATGGACTACGAGCTCATCGGCTATCGCCCCGACACCCTGGTCAAGCTCGACATGCTGGTCAACGGGGAGCCGATCGACGCCCTGAGCGCCATCGTGCACCGCGAGAAGGCCCACTTCGTGGGACGCCAGCTCGCCTCCAAGCTCAAGGAGATCGTGCCGCGCCAGCAGTACGAGGTGGCCATCCAGGCCGCCATCGGCGGCAAGATCGTCGCCCGCGAGACCGTGAAGGCGATGCGCAAGGACGTCACGGCCAAGTGCTACGGCGGCGACATCACGCGCAAACGAAAGCTCCTCGAGAAGCAAAAAGAGGGCAAAAAGCGCATGAAAAACGTGGGTTCCGTCGAGATCCCCCAGGAAGCCTTCCACGCCATTCTCAAGGTGGAGTGAAGACGCGCGGGTCTTCGCCCCGGCGCTGGGCGAGACGCCCCCGCAGAGCCCAGAACACGACCACCGCGAGCGTGCCTCCGAGCGCGTCGGCGACGAGGTCTGCCACATCGGCGGAGCGCCCCGGCACGAAGGCCTGGTGCAGCTCGTCGAGCAGGCCGAAAGCCGCAGTGCAAAACGCCGCCGCGAGCGCGCCGCGAGCGCCGCGTCCTGGCCAGGTGATCCACACGGCATGGGCGAAGCAACCGCCCAGCAGGCCGAACTCGATGAAGTGCAGGCCCTTGTCGCGCATGGGAATGCTCTCGAGCGGCAGATCGACACGCTGGGACGAGAGCCACCAGATCGCGAGCATGTAGAGCACCGCGGGCAGCCAGGCAAAAGCGATGCGCAGACCCGGGCGCATGGAGCTCACGCGGAGGCGATGGGCAGACGCAGCGGCGTTCGGGGGGGCGGCGTGGGCGCGCGCACCACCGCCCCCTTGGCGACCCCGTGCAGCGAATGCTTGTAGGCCTCGACGATCTCGGCCTCGACCAGGGCACCACGGGGATCGACCCCCTCGGCCACATCGACGTGGACGAGCTCGTTGCGTGCGCTGCGCCCCGAAAAACGCCCGGGACGCGAGCTGTCGGCCTGCTCGATCAACACCTGTTGCACGCTGCCGACCAGACTCGACAGGTGGGCTGTCTGCTGCTCGGCCACGACCTCGAACAGGCGCGCGAGACGCTCGTCTTTCATGGCCTCGGGCACGTCGTCCTCGAGCTTCAAGGCTGGCGTGAACGGGCGCGGGCTGTACTTGAAACCGAAGCACGACACGAACCCCGCGGCGCGCACGAGATCGAGCGTGGCCTCGAAGTCGGCGTCGGTTTCTCCCGGAAAACCCACGATCATGTCGGTGGACAAGGTGATGCCCGGCACGCGCTGCCTGAGCTGGCCCACGCGCTCGAGGTATTCGGCGGCCGTGTAGCGGCGCAACATGCGCTTGAGCATGCGATCGGAGCCCGACTGCACGGGCAAGTGCACGTGACGCGGCAACACCGAGAGCTCGGCGTGGGCGTCGATCAGGGGTTGAGTGAGATGGCGCGGATGGGGCGAGGTGTAGCGAAGGCGCAGGAGGTCAGGCACCTCGCGTGCGATGCGGCCGAGCAGCGCCGCAAACTCGCTCTCGCCCTCCCCACGACCGTGGGAATGCCAGGAGTTCACGGTCTGGCCGAGCAGCGTCACCTCGCGCACGCCGCCTGCGACGAGGCGTGAGATCTCGAGCACGATCTCGTCGGCGGAGCGATAGCGCTCGGGGCCCCGCGTGTAGGGCACGATGCAGTAGGTGCAGCGCTCGTCGCAGCCCTTCATCACGGTGACGAACGCGGTGACCTCGCGCTCGCTGCGCCGGGGACGGGCCAACAAGAACTGGGGGCTGTCCATGTCGAAGACGGTGCGCGCGATGGGCGGCCCTCCGCTCTGGACGTGATCGACGAGGGCGGGCAGCTCAGGGATGTTGTCCGGACCGATGACGATGTCGAGATGGGGCACGTGCCGCAGCAGCTTGTCGCCCTCCTGCTGCGCCACACAGCCCGCGACGACCATCACGAGGTCGGGCCGCGCCGCCTTGAGCCCCCGCAGCTTGCCCACGGCGCTGCGCAGCTTCTGCTCGGCCTTTTCGCGCACGCTGCAGGTGTTGAACACCACCACGTCGGCCTCTTCGGCGTGCTCGGTCGCGCTGTAGCCGTGATCGTGGAGCACCTCCTCGATGCGCCGCGAATCGTGCACGTTCATCTGGCAGCCGAAGGTGTGGACCACGTACTTCTTCACACGAAACTCCCGTCACGGTCCCGAAGGCTCGAGCATGTAGCACGGTTCCGACCACGTAAAAACGTGGCCTGGTTCACGGCTTTCGGGCTGCGCCTAGCGCAAGCTCGAGCGCAGGTTCGACAAAGCGCGCCCCGCCGCGCGCAGCGTGGCGATGTCGTACACCGGCAGGGCGAGATCGAGGTGCGGGCCAAACCGCGCCATGGCGCTGTCGCCCATCGACCAGGCACCCTC
>CAYNOM010000949.1:0-2747 GCA_964398415.1 uncultured Polyangiales bacterium
GAGCAGACGGGTTCGCGGGGCGCCCATGAGCTTGAGCACTGCCAGATCATGCGTCTTCTCGAGAGTGAGGTTGTACATGACCATCATGATGATCACGGCTGCCGTGAGCGTCAGGATCGCTGTGAAGAGTCCGATCTGCATGCGCGCCCGCTGGACGACACCTCCAAGCAGCAGCGCCTCCTCTTCTTGTTGCGAGTAGACGCTGACGTCGCCCCAACTGCCCATGACGTCTCGCACCTCGGCGAGTCGATGCGGGTCCGCCTCGACCAGCACGGCGGCCAACGGCGGTGAAGCGAGCGCAGGCGGACGAAAGCGCGGGTCTGTCACGAGATCCTCGAGCGCGGGCTGGCCGCGGCCGAGGTCTGTGTTGCGCAAGCGCTCCACGATGCGCTGCCGCTCGAGGACGGTGGCCTCGGCTGGCTGGTCGAACGCGATGAGCTCGGCGTCGGCGACGCTCATGAAAGCGACCGAATCGCCACCCGAAGTCAGCGCGTTGCGCGTGAGCCCCACCACTCGGTACTGCTCGCCAGCCAGGGTCAGCGACTCTCCGATCCCGAGCCCAAGAGACGTGTCGACGATCAGCTCGCCGTGCGGCTGCTGTAAGAGTCGCCCGCGTACGAGCGGCAGCGTGTGTCCGGGATCATCCGGCCAACCGAGGCCGACGAGCGCGATGCGCATGACGGCGCCGCGGTGCTCGCGCTGAATGAGCTGATAGGTGTACGGTCGTGCGCTGCGCACACCGGGCACTGCGGCCGCTCGTGCCTCGACGCTCGGGTCGAGTCGCGAACCTTCGGCAAACGGCCCACGCGTGTCGTGCTGAACGAGCCACAGGTCGGCCCCCATCGCGCGCGTGAGGATCGTGGCGTCATCCACCATCCCTGCGTAGATCCCCTGCATCGCGACCACGACGCCGAGCAAAAGCCCCAGGCCTGCAGCCGTACCGACGAACCGGCCGATGTGCCTGCGCACGTCTCGCAGCGCCAGGTTCACTGCGCCCTCCAGCGTCGCCCAACGGGCAGCGAAACCGCGGAGCCGGGTGCAGCCAAGACCGCGTCGCCCTCTGAAAGCCCGTCCAGAACCTCCACGTGCTCGCTGCCCGTGAGGCCGAGTTTTGGACGGACGAGATCGAGCTTGCCGGCGCGGTCTGCGTAGACGAAGGCCCCCGTGTCATCGCGATGAACCATGCGGATCGGAACGCGAAGCGCACGCTCCTTGCGACCGACCTCGACGCGTACGTCGGCGCGCTGGCCGATGGCGATCCGTCGCTCCAGTCGATCCGGCGTGACTTCGACCAGGAGCTCGTGGGTCTGCCGGTCTGCCTCCCACGAGATGCTGGTCACGCGACCCCTCACCGGGGTGCTTTCGCCTGGAAAGAAAATGGCGCTGGCCTGATCTACGGCCAGCCGCGGCAGCATCGTTTCGTCCATGGCGGCGTTGACGTACACGCGGCTCGTGTCGACGATACGCAGCATCGTCGAGCCGATCGTGACGGTGTCGCCTGGCTCGCGCAGCCGGCGCGTCACGAGCCCGTCGAAGGGTGAAAGGAGCGTGGCCCGCACCATCGCCACCCGTCGCTGCTCGGCGCCGCCCGTCGCGACCTCGATGCCACGCGTGGCCTCCGAGCGCTGAGCGAGCACGCGATCGAGGTCGGCGCGAGCCACGCGAAGCCGGTCGCTCGTGTCGTCACGTTGCTGACCCGGCACGGCGCCGGTATCGAACAGCGCCTGCGTGCGCGTCGCCTCGCGTTCTGCCGTGGCGACCAGCGCCCGCGCGCGCTCTTCCTCCGCGGCGAGTCGCTGCAAGGTTGCACGCGCCGCACCGATCCCTGTTTGAGCCGAGCGCAGGTCAGCTTGGGCCTGATCGGTTTCGAGCCGCGCGAGCTCCTGGCCCAGCGTGACACGTGTTCCTTCCTCGACGAGCACCTCGCTGAGTCGGCCGATGAGGTCGAATCCCACGGCGGCCTCGCGCTGGCTTTCGATGGTCCCGCGTCCGAACGCTTCTTCGGTGATGGTCCCGCGATCGACGCGAGCGACCTCCACGCGAACGGGCGACCGGAACCGGAACCACGCGATGAACAGCACGACCGCGGCGAGCGCCACGACCCACAGGCTGCGGCGCGCCACGTCTAGAGCTCGACGAACAAAGGTTGAGCCAGTGCTCGATCCGGACTCACTCATGGCGGCCTCCCTCGAGCAAACGCGGCAAGAGCAGCGCCTGCGCGACCCAGAAAGCCGAGCGCAGAGTCATCGCGATCAGCGTCCGCATTTCATGAGCACCGCCGGAGAGCACGTGAACCCCGAGCGCGGCGAACACGAGCAGCGTCGAGAGCGCGAGCATCCTCGCCACCCAGAGGGCCCACCCGCGACGGAGCAGCGTGGCGAGCCCTCCCGCCACGTAGGCGAAGCCGGCGCCGAAGTTGAACATCAGCACGAACGGGACGACGTTGCCGGCCTCTGCTCGCGCGGCGGGACCGCCGAAGAGCACGTGCCCGCCCTCCAGCAGCGTGGCCAATCCGAACGCGATGGCCATCCCGCCGAGGAGCCAGCGCACGAGCCCGTTGCGCGGCGTAGGTTGAGCGCTAGTCGCGGTGCTCATGTCGCAGCCTCCCATCGCGCCGGGGTTCTCGTGCGCCTACGTTACCGCGCTTCATCGGGATCTCCTTCTGCTCGACCTGGGAGCAACAGCGGGCGAACGCAGGAGCGCGAGCAGGCTGCCCAGAACTGCGCGCGTTTCGGCATCTCGGCGCC
>CAYNOM010000950.1:0-2745 GCA_964398415.1 uncultured Polyangiales bacterium
GGGTGGCGTTCTTTCACGCCGCGCGCGAGGTGGTCGAAAAACACGAGGCTTTGGCCCGGGCCCAGGGCGTCGAGCAGCGCCTCACGCTCAACGGCTTGCCCGTCATTCGCTCCGAGTTTACCGAGATGATCGGGCGCGACCTGGGACAGCTGTTTCCGTTGGCGCTCGCCGTGATTCTGGTGCTGCTGTTCGTGGCCTTTCGCCGCGTCGGCGACGTGATCGCGGCCCTGATCACCATCCTGCTGTCGATCGTATGGTCGGTGGGAGCCATGGGGCTGCTCTCGATCCCGCTGCAGGTGCTCACCCAGATCACGCCCATCGTGGTGATGATCGTGTCGATCTCCGACACGGTGCACGTCGTGGCGCACGCGCGCGAGTACCAGGCCGACGGGTTGGCGTGGCGTGACGCCATCGTGCGCTCGGCACGAGAAAACGCGCTGCCGTGTCTGCTGACCGAGATCACCATCGCCGGTGGCTTTCTCGCGCTCGCGGCGAACGACATGGTGATGATCCAACAGTTCGGCATCGCCACGGCCGCCGCCATGCTGCTCACCTGGCTCGCGAACTTCACAGTGTTGCCTTTGTGTCTTGCGTTCAGCTCGCAGAAACCCGACACGAGGCGCGCACGTGCGCACGCGGGCACCCTCACCGCGCGCTTCGTGAGCTGGGTGGAGGTGGTCGTCACCCAGAGACCGCGCCGGGTCGTCATGATCACAGCGCTACTCGCTGTCGGTCTCGCGTTCGCGGGCACGCGCGTGGGTCGAGAGTATTTCGCCTACGACGACCTACGGCCCGAAGCCTCGCTCCATCAGAACCTGCGCTACGTCGAGTCGGTGATCGGGGGCAGCGTGCCGATGGCCATCTTCGTCGAACCAAAGCAGAAGTCCGAGGACGCCATGCTCGACCCCACGGCGCTCGCGCTGATCGACGAGGTCACGACACTGCTCGAGCGCGACTACGCCGAGGACGTTCACAACGCAGCCTCGCTCTCGAAGGTGCTGAAGAAGGCCCACCGTGTGCTCGCCGGCGAGGAGCAGGCCGCGAGGCAGCCCTTGCCTGACACGCGTGCGCTCGCCGCCCAGGAGCTGCTCACCATCAGCGACACCCGGCTGCTCCGCGACGTGGTGGCCTTCGATGGCTCGACCTCGGCCATCTACGCGCTCATGCCCGATCGCGGATCGAGCCACGCGACGAAGGTGCTCGAGCGTCTGCGCAAGGATCTCGACAGGCTGCAGCAAGACACGGGCTACACGCTCACCATCACCGGCATCTATGGCATCGCCGATGGCATCTACCGCAGCATGGTGGGGGGCCTGGCCCTGTCCCTCGGCCTTGCCGTGCTGGTGTCGTTCGCGATCTTTTGCGGCGTGCTTCGCTCGTGGCGCCTGGCCCTGATCGCGCTCGTGCCCAACCTTCTGCCGCTGCTCGTGACGCTCGGCATGATGAGCCTCCTCGGTATCGACATCAAACCCACGACCGTCACCGTGTTCTCGATCACGCTGGTGATCGCGGACGACGACACGATTCAGTTTCTGACCCGCTTTCGGGCGCGCTTTCTCGAGCTGGGCGCCGTGTCCGACCGCCACGCCCGGGCGGCGCTCGATACGCTGCGCGGCAGTGGCGGTCCCATGCTGGTGACCACGCTCGCCGTGACCATCGGCTTTCTCGCGCTGATGCGTTCGGAGTTCCTGGGTCTCGCGAACCTCGGCCTCCTGATCGGCGTCTCGCTCTTCGCCGCGGTGCTGGCCGACCTGTTTCTCACGCCCATCATGCTGATGCGCCTGCGCCCGAAGCTGGTCTGAGCGGTCTACTCCGGGGTAGTTGTCATGGACTCGACGGCGCTCGCGTCACGTGCTAGGCCTCACGCCTCCCGCGTTGCGTAGGTTTCCGCCCAATTGCGAGGGGCCGCTCAGGAGCGTCCGCGGGGGTAGGGGTGATAGTGCCCCCAGCGGATCTGATTCCTGGGCGAGATCGACACAACCAACATCATGACCGCCACCGGTGGTGAGAGCTTTGCTGCTCTCTTCGAGGCCTCGATTGCGCAGGCCGACGCCCTCAAAGAAGGAGACATCGTCTCCGGAACCGTCATCAAGCTCAACAAGGACTCCGTAGTCGTCGACATCGGCTACAAGTCCGAGGGCGTCATCTCCATGAGCGAGTTCGCCGTCGCCGGCGGACAGCAAGCCGTCAAGGTCGGTGACAGCGTCGACGTCTTGGTCGAGGCCAAGGAAAACGACGACGGCCTCGTGCTCCTCTCGAAGGAGAAGGCAGACAAGCTCAAGGTCTGGGACGAGATCAGCGCTGCGTGCGAGCGCGACGAGCTGATCGAAGGCACCATCACCGCGCGCGTGAAGGGCGGACTCAGCGTCACCATTCGCGGTGGCGTGAAGGCCTTCTTGCCCGGTTCGCAGGTCGACCTGCGCCCCATCCGCAACTTGGACAAGCTGATCGGCCAGACCTATCAGTTCAAGGTCATCAAGTTCAACAAGAAGCGCGGCAACATCGTCCTCAGCCGCCGCGTCTTGCTCGAGAAGGAGCGCGACGCCCTCAAGGCGCGCACGCTCGAGAACCTCGAGGAAGGCATGGTCGTCACCGGCGTGATCAAGAACATCACCGAGTACGGTGCGTTCGTGGATCTCGGCGGCATCGATGGCCTCCTGCACATCACCGACATGAGCTGGGGCCGCGTGAACCACCCGTCCGAGGTGTTCAACGTCGGCGACGAGGTCACCGTCAAGGTCCTCA
>CAYNOM010000951.1:0-2741 GCA_964398415.1 uncultured Polyangiales bacterium
CCCACATCGTCCCGGACGTCTGTTGCCAGCAGTTTTCGGCTCCGGCATTGAACGTGGCTAGCTCGACGGAGCCTTGCATCGCGCGGAAGTAGCCCGGGCGCTCGCGCGAGCCAGGACTGTTGGGCTTCCAGCCTCGGTACCCTTTGGCCGGCGTCCGAACAGTGACGGACCAGTGATACCACTTCGTGGTCCCGTCCATGATCGGGTTGTCTGTGGATGGCTTGGCTTCGGCCAAGGGGGCCCAGGTAGACCGCGGCGAAGGGGCTCCATTGGCGAGCGGCGACGGGTCATCTTCAGCTATTTCGATCCTTACGGGGGCGAGGACCGTGGTTAGACCTTTGAACTCCATGGAAGTCCACGGCGCGACCCGCTTCTCGTTGCGTGGCTCGCTGACGCACGCAACGAGCGCTGTGAACGCCAAGCACAGGGCGATGACCCTGGTGGTTTGTCTGAGCATGTGATGCATGAGGGTGTCCTTCGAGCCCCAAGCCACGCGTGCGCGCTCGGGCTGCCGTTGGGGGAATCACTGGGGAAGCGCCAGCCAGTCTGGCATCGAGCGACGTGGGGTCAAGGTCGCCGGCGTGCGCTTCACCCCGTGGTCTCTCGGTGCACAGGCCGGCACTGTAGACGCGGCAGACGCGCTTCAGGCGCACTCCGACTTCTTGTTCTCGCGCGCTGAGCATCAATCTGCGTAGGGCACGCGCTCCATGGGATCGCGGTTGCCGTGCCAGCGCATCAGCGACGTCTTGGGCTTGCCGCTGTCTGAGTATTCGATGAGCGCGTAGGTCAGACCGCTCGCCTGTCCGAGGTAGCGCAGGTCGAGGTTGATCATGTCCATCCACGTGCCGGTGTTGACGAGCGCCTTACCGCCGGCGAGCGCGCGAAAGCGCGGGGCGTGGCTGTGTCCCACGATCAGCGTGTGCGCGCCGCGCACCTTCTTCAGAGAGTGTTCGGCGTGGGAGTCGTAGTTGCCGATGTGCACGATCTCTTCGACGACGATCGAGGGCAGCTTACGGATGCGCTCCATCCAGGCGCGAATCGTGAAGATGCGATGCCGCAGAAAGTGCACGACCGACGCGAGCAGAAAGCCCAGCGTGAAGCGCGGCTCGAACAGGAGCCCACCGAGGATGAAGCGCCGAAACGGCTGCACGCGATCGATGTGCTGCTTGACGAGCTTGGCCGGGTTCATGACCTCGAGGATCCATAGGCTGCCCCAAGGAAGATCCAACACCTCCACGCCGTCCTTACGCTTTCGCGTCATGCGTTGGTAGTCGACGCGGTGGATCGCCTCGAGCTGATGTCCGTGGCGGATCTGAATGCCCTCGGGCAGAAAGTACGTGTCGCTCGTCGTGATGAAGCGAACGCGGTCGCTCGCTTCGCCCGGCGCCACATAACGCTTGAACAGCTCTTGCGGGGCCGCGAACCACATGTCGAGATCGTGGTTGCCCGGCAAGTACACGAGCCTGCGCGTCGGCTTCGAGAGAAACGCGCGCAGGGCCGCGACGAAGCGTGGGTGGCCATCGAGACACAGCCTCAGCTTTTCTTCGGCCACCTGCTCGGTGATCTCCGTCGGCCACACGCCGTCGAGCTGCACCTTCAACAGGTCGAAGATGTCGCCGTTCAAGATCAGCTCGATCTGCACGGTCTCGCCGGCGCTCTTGTCGTAGTGCTCGAGCAGCTCGGCGAAGCGCTCGTCGTAATAGAAGTCTTCGAGTGGATTGAGCAGCCCCTCGGGCACCCCCGTGCCCAGGTGAAGGTCGCTCAACACCAATCGAATCAGCCGCACGTCGAAATTCGCCCCGACGCAAATCTTGCCATGGTTTTGCTCCCTTGCTGGTGGCGGGGAATGCGCGTCCGTTCACACCGCGTTAACACTGTTGACCCCGTAGCGGGGATAGTGCGATTGTGAACGACATGTCTCGAGACGCCCTTGTCTCAGGAGCAGGGGCGCCAGGGGCGCCGCTGGAGGCTCGAATATGCTTGGTCGAGAATGGATGAAGCGCAGCGTGTTGGCTTTGGGTGTGTTGGGCGCCCTCGTCGGGGTAGGGGCCTGCGGCGATGACGGTGGCGACGACGGCGAGGGCGGCAACGGCGCCGACGCCGGCGACAGTGGCGGCGACAACGGTGGCAACGGCAACGGCGGCACGCCCGCCTGTGGCCTCGATCCCGCGAGCTCCAAGGGCGACGCCACGACGGGCACCATCAAGGGCACCGTGACCCTCGGCAAGAACGTCAAGCCGGGTGGCAATTACGCCGCGAAGGGCGACCTCTACATCGCCGTCATGGGCTCGTTCAGCGCGGGCTGTCCGGGTGCGGCGGATGCGCCGGTGGCCGTGGCACAGACGCTGATTCGCTGTGTCGACCTCACCGAGGGCAAGACGGTCGAGTACGAGGTCAAGGGCGTTCCGCCGCGCGCCGAGGCCTACGTGGTGATCCCCTTCGTCGACGTGAATGACAACGTCGACCCGTCGAAGCCGGAGACAGCGGGCCCCGATGCCTGCGACCTGCTCGGCGCCGTGCCGCCGCCCTCGGGCACCGTGGCCAAGGCTGGCGACGTGACGACGCTCGACCTCACTTTGGCGAGCGACGCGAGCCTTCTGCAGTCGATCTGCGCTCTGGATGCTTGTGAGTGACTTTAGCGGGCGCCACGCGGCGCCATGGTTGAACGGGTTCGTACATAGGAGTGGCGCGATGAAGACTTGGAAGATTGGCTTGATCGGCTTGGGACTAGTGACGGCGCT
>CAYNOM010000952.1:0-290 GCA_964398415.1 uncultured Polyangiales bacterium
CCTCGGTGGAAACGTCGGCGTGCGGGCGTGAGCTATCCCACCTTTGGAGCGCGCTCGCGACGCACTACTTCGCCTTCGCCTGCTGAATCTCCACGTCGCAATTGATCTCGTCGCACAGCGTTTCGAGCTCACCACGCAGGCGCTTGATCGGTACGGTGGGGGGCACGGTCATGGTGAGGCGCATGCTGAACAACGGTGCGCCAGTTTGGGGCCGCGGCTGCGAGCGCGTCTCGAGCTCCTCCACGTTGACGCCGTGGCGTTGCAGGAGGTCTGTGATGCGGTGCACGAGG
>CAYNOM010000952.1:300-2740 GCA_964398415.1 uncultured Polyangiales bacterium
CGAGGCCCGGTTGATCCATGGCGTAGGTGCACAGCTCGTAGGGCACGCCCACCGTGGTTGGCCACTGATCTTCCTGCGCCTCGTGACCGCGAAACGTGATCGTGAGCCCGAGCTCCTCGGCCAGCAGCAGCAAGCGCTCCTGGATGGGCTCGACGCTGCGCTCGGGCACCTCGGCCAGCAGGATGATCGCGAACTGTCCGCGCAGGTTGACCATGCGGGAGTCGGCCAGATTTGCCGACGCTTCATAGAGCGGAGCGGTGATCTTGCCGACGAGGCCTGGCCTGTCGGGCCCTACTGCGGTGATGACGAGCTCTTGCATGGGTTGTGTGCCTCTTGGTCGCGGCCGCGCATTCGGTTCGGCCGTCGTTCTACTCAATCGCGCCTGTGCGCACCACGGCTGTCTGGATCATTTCGGCAAAAGCCACTGATCCTCATGACTTCATGGCTTTTTTGCCCTCCATGACGGGGCCTCCGGGGGCTTGCTTTCGCGTGCTTTCGCCTTAGCTTCCAGAGCATGTTCTTCGACCCCGTCTACTTCCTGTTCATGGTACCTGGTTTGGTCCTCAGCATCTGGGCCTCGTTCCGGGTCAAGTCCGCCTTTCGCGAGTACAGTCAAGTGCGCGCACAGAGCGGGCTTTCTGGCGCGGAGGCGGCACGGGAGCTGCTCGAGCGAAAGGGCATTCACGACGTCGCCGTGGAGGAGGTGTCCGGCTTCTTGTCGGATCACTACGATCCGGGCGCGCGCGTGCTGCGGCTGTCGCCTGACGTCTTTCACGGGCGCACGCTCGCGGCGCTCGGCGTCGCGGCCCACGAGGCAGGCCACGCGATCCAGCATGCCGTGGGCTATGCGCCGCTCAAGTTTCGTTCGCTCGTCGTGAAACCGGCCCAGATCGGTTCGAACCTCGGCGGCATCCTGTGCGCAGTCGGCATCGGCATGGCCTCCACGCAGTTGGTGTGGGCAGGCGTGATCCTGTTCAGTGCTTTCGTGCTGTTCACGCTGGTGACGTTGCCCGTGGAGTTCAACGCCTCCAATCGTGCGGTGGCCGTGCTGATCGAAAACCGCATGATCACGCGCTCGGAGGAAGACGGTACGCGCGCCGTGCTGAATGCAGCCGCCATGACCTACGTGGCCGGCGCCATCAGTGCCATCCTGCAGCTCGTGTACTTCCTCATGCGCGCGGGCCTACTCGGCAACCGTAACGACGACTGAAGGCGCGCCCTCAGAACTCGTCGAGCTTCGGTTGCCCCGCGCGAAAGTGGCTGTCTTCGGCGGCTTCGCGCGCCGACGCCGCGGGGGAGGGCTGCGTGGGGGCTTCGTTCGGAAGAGGCGCTGTGTCTTCTTGCGGGCGTACCGCGGGTGTGGCCGCGACCTCACGCTTCGCTCTTCGCACTCGGCGTGGGTTAAGTCTTGCCCCATCGCGGGGCGCCTTCGTGGGATCGGGACGCGCAGCGAGCGGAGCCTCCGTGGGCGGCGTCACGACGTCGTCAGGGCCCTCTGTCGCGCGAATGATGGCCGGCGCGGGCTGACTGTCTACGTCGATGGGCGGCGGTGGTGATGCGACGGGCGTCGGCGCAGCGGGTGCGGCTGCCTTGTCGCGCACCGACGCATCGACCTTGCTGGCGTCGGCACCGGAGAAATAGGCATAGGCGGCGATGACTCCGAGTGCGAGCAGGCCCGCGGCGGCCAGCGTGCGCCCGAGCGATTTCGCGTGCGGTGCGTGCTCGGGCACCGTGCGCGCGAAGGCCGCGCTCTCGATGGGGCCGCTCGTCGGGTTGCTGATGCGCGTCTGACCGCGGAGCGGGCTCTGGCCCTGGCTCTCCGAGGCCGTGAGGTAGGGCTCGATGGCGGCGATCATCGTATCGAGAGTCTCGAAGCGCGCGTCGCGCTCACGCGACATGCCACGGCGGATGACCTCGGCGAGCCCTTCCGGGACCTCGGGATTCAATGCGCGCAGGTCGGTCGGCGTCGTGGTCGCCATCTTCACGGCGAGGGCCCCGAAGCTCTCCGCTTGAAAGGGGGGACGTCCGGCCAGCGCCTCGTACAGGATGACCGCGAACGCGTAGACATCCGTGCGCGCGTCGACGTCTTTCGCACCCGAGAGCTGCTCGAAGGACATGTAAAGCGGCGTGCCCATCGTCATGCCGCTCTGGGTCAGCGTACCGTGCATGCTGGGTGCGGCATCGAACTTGGAGATCCCAAAGTCGAGCACCTTGGGCACCGGCTGCGCATAGTCGGATACGCGCGCGAGGAAGATGTTGTCGGGCTTGATGTCGCGGTGGATGATGCCGCGGGCGTGGGCAGCCGCGACTCCGCGCATGGCGGGAACCAGCAGTGAGAGCAGCTCCGCAATCGGCAGCCGCCGCGACGCCATCACGCTGCGCAGGGTCTCGCCCTCCAGAAACTCCATCACGAGGAAGACCGAGTCTTGCTCCTGCCCGA
>CAYNOM010000953.1:0-2739 GCA_964398415.1 uncultured Polyangiales bacterium
CGGGCAGGGGCGGCGGGTTCGACGCGTTCGTCGAGCTGCTGAAGAGCGCGCCCGATCGCCTGAGGCGCCCCGAGTCGCTGTTGATGCTGATGGCCCTCTTGGCCTCGCTAGGCGCCCACATGCCACCCTACGTCGGGCTCGGCGCCCTGGCCGATTACTTCAAGGCCAAGGATGCCGAGCGGGTGCGAAGCGCGCCCGTGGAGATCAGCTTCGACGTGGATGCGCCCGCGGAGTCGAAGCCCGCAGACGAGGAGCCTCCCGACCCGGAAGAGGTAGAGGACGAGCCCGAGCCCGAAAAGCGGGTCGCCGAACCCGAGCCCAAGGAGCGCGAGGAAGAGCAGCGCGAGGTCGAGCCTGAGCCGCCCGAGGAGGAGCCGAAGGTGGTGGAGGCCGAGGTCGTACCGCCTCCGCCGCCTCCGCCGTCCGTCGAGCGCAAGCAGAGCATCACGCAGAAGAGCGAGGAGCCCGACGTCGAGCCGCCGCCCGACGCGCGCTTCTTGGCGGAGGAGAGTCGCAAGGTCGCCGAGGAAACGGTCGCCATGGTGCGCGATCAGAGCCGCGACGACCCCACCCCCGAGGCGAGCAGCCCGGGCGGGGAGGGTCCCGAGGAGGCCGGCGACTCGCGCGAGCGCGATCAGATAGGCCAGGAAGGCGGCCGCGACGAGGGGCCAAAGCTGCCCCAAGTGGCAGCGCGCGAGGGGCCTCCGCAGCCACCGGCTCCGTCGTCGCCGCCCCAGAGCCCCACGCCACGCCCCAGCGAGGCCGCGCCGCCCAAGGTGGCCGAGCAGGCTCCGGCCCCGGCCCTGGCGCCCGGTACGGTGATCCAAGATCCCCTCGGCAGCTTCGTGCTCGCGCCTGCCAATCCTTCGGAGAGCTCGAGCGCGCGGCAAGACGGCAAGGCCTCGGCGGCGGCGCGTGCGCGACCCAACTTGCGCGTGTCGTGGCGCGCCTTCGAGAACACGTTCGGCGAGGAGCAGCTACGGCAAGACCGCATGCCCCGTGACGCCAAGCGGCGCGGCGCGGGGCGCGAAAAGCGCTGGACCGAATTCCGCGCAGCCATCGAGAACTACATCGTTGGGGTCAAGCCCGGAAACACCACGAAGCTCAACGCGGCGGCCGATCCGTTTGCGGCCTATCTCGCGGCCTTTCATCGGCATCTGCACATCGAGTTCGCGAACGACTTCTTGCCGTCGTTGCCTGCGCTCGGTGAGCTCGGCAATCCCTCGCTCGTCACCAAGGTCGAGATCGTCGTCAACCAGGACGGCACCCTCGATCGCGTCGGCGTGATCCGCACGAGTGGCAACACCATGTTCGACTTCGGGGCCTTCAACGCCGTGCAGCGCGGCGCGCCCTATCCGCCCACGCCCGAGAAGATCCGCTCGCCCGATGGACGCGTGTACATCACCTGGGAGCTGCATCGAGACCAGCAGATGTGCGGCACCTGGCTCGCCGGGATGCACATCCTCAAGACGCCGCCACGCTCGCCCCACGATCCAAAGCCCGACAGCCTGCCGCCCTATCGCAACGAGCCCGCGCGCGGTGACGAAGAGCACGGCGAGGCCGATCCACCGACGAGGCCGGGGGGCGCGGTGCGCCCTGGCGACACCCTGGGCTTTGCACCGCGTGCCCGCGGGCGCGCGCTTTGACGAGCTGTCGGAACATGGCTCACAGCCGTTTTCGTCCTCGGTCCAAACGTGTCTGAGCTTCGTTCACGCCTCGAGCGCGCGGCCAAGGAGCTCGGCTTCTCGCGCTTTGGCGTGGCGCATGCCGAGCCCCTCGGCGTGGAGGCCGAGCGCTACCGCGCCTTCATCGAACGGGGCCGCCACGGCGGCATGGCCTATCTCGAGACCACCTCCGCCGTGCGCGTCGATCCCTTGCACGAAGGCATGCTGCCGAGCGCGCGCAGCGTGATCGTGCTCGCCACGGCCTACGCGCGCGTCGAGAAGCCTTCCGGGCCCGCGCCAGGCCGCGTGGCGCGCTACGCCCAGGGCCGCGACTACCACAACGTGTTGAACAAGCGCGCAGCCAAGCTCGCGCGCCTCTTGCGCGAGGAGGGGCATACGGCGCGTGCGGGCGTCGACACCTTGCCCATCTTCGAGCGTGCCTGGGCGGTGCGTGCGGGGCTCGGGTTCATCGGCAAAAACTGCTGCTTGATCGTGCCGGGGCTTGGCTCGCACGTGCTGCTCAGCGTGATCGTCTCGTCTGCCGAGCTGCCGATCGATGCCGCGATGAAAGAGCGCTGCGGTAGCTGCACCGCTTGTCTCGACGCCTGCCCCACGCGCGCCTTCGAGGGACCACGCGAACTCGATGCGCGCCGCTGCATCTCCTACCTCACCATCGAGCATCGCGGCAGCATCGAAGAGCCCCTACGCGCGGCGATGGGAGATTGGATCTTTGGCTGCGACGCATGCCAAGACGTGTGCCCGTTCAACGCCACGCGGCCCGTCTCGCCTGAGCTCACGGAGCCCTTTGCGGCAGCACCGCGCTTTCAAGCGCACATCGCCGCGGATCTCTTGCGCATGGATGACGCAGCCTTTCGCGCCTATGCCCATGGCTCACCCATGCAGCGTCCAGGACGGGTGGGGATGGCGCGCAACGCCGCCATCGTGCTCGGCAACACGGGCGATCGGCGTCACCTGCCGCTGCTCTCCGACACGGCGCGGGCCCACGACAGCGCGCTCGTGCGCGAAGCGGCCGCCTGGGCCGCCTCACGTCTCGAGGCTGGCGAGGAGTGAAGTG
>CAYNOM010000954.1:0-2739 GCA_964398415.1 uncultured Polyangiales bacterium
AGAAGCGGCGTGCGCGTCGCGAGCGGCGCGTCGTCGGCCGTCGGCGGGAGGTGCAATCGATCGCGCAGGCGACGCGCGAACGGACTCTGCACGCGAAAACCTGGATCGGGACCAAACACCTCGATGCCGACTTGGAGCGCGTCGAGGTGGCCGCTGCCCCGGCACGGACGCTTCCGGTTCTCGCGCCCTCGGCGTCATCACCACGGAAGCGACGGAGGTGCTTGCACGAGCGCCGCTCGAGCGGCTCCGATTGGTTGCGCCACGCCGGACACGTGCACGAGTACACGCCGCCCGAGTTCTTCAGCGTGTACGTCGCCGAGCCCGATCCCTTGACCTGTGCCACCTCACCGTCGTTCAGATCTGGCATCCCCGAAAGGTATCCGCTTTGTGCCCTCGAGGCGACGGAGTCACCCCGTTCGATTTGCGACGCACGGGGAGACGACCGCGCGGCTATGGCGAGGGTCGCTTTACAAGATGGTTGGACGGGCACTCACGCGTGAGCGCAGCCATCGCGGGGCCCGGTCGCGCTTGTGCCTTGCGGGCTTGCACCGGCGCGCCGCGGACTCGACACGCCCGTCCCGGCCTGGCTCCCTCCTTGCTAGCCCGGGCGACATCGGAGAGAATCCGTGCCATGGCGAAACTGCGTTTGGCTCTAGTAATGCTTTGGAGCGTCTCCGGGTGCGCGGCGCAGCGAGCGTCCAACCAAGACACGCTTCCTTCTAAGAACGTCGCCCAGTGCCGGGCGCTGTGCGACTCCGCCGGAATGCCGCTCGAATCGATTGTGGTCGTCGCCAACCAAACCGGCTGTGTGTGCGGGAACAGCCCTGCGGGCAGTTCGGCCGCGGCCAGCGGGGGAGCGGTCGCAGTGATGCTCGCTGCACGGCAACAACAACAGCAACAACAACAGCAACAACGCTGACAATCGGCTCGATCGGGGTAGGAAGAGCGGGACGGCGCAGCAGCGATTGCGCGTGTTGTCGCACCTCCAGGAATCTCCGCGATCGCCGAAACGGGGACCGGCACGTCCAACTTCGCCCAGCAAAGAGCCCTGGGCAAGCGCAGTCACCCTGCGCCCTTTGCGACGCGTGCTATGCCCGCTCGCCGTGAGCCGTATCGTCCTCTTGCTGAGTGTCCTCGCGACTGCTTTGCCGGCTCGTGCTCAGGATGCGACACCCTCCGCCCTAGCGAGCCGCGGACGTTGGATGCCGTCGGGGAGCGTGAGTGGGTACTGGTCGAGCGACGCATCGGGATCCGTGTACCGCCGCTATCGCGACTATCACGTGGGCGGCGAGCCGGGATTGACGTACTTCATCGCGGACCGGTTCGGACTCGGGGTGCGGGGTGGCGCGACCGTGGGGCGCGTTACGGCGCTCGAGTCGGTCTCTGACCGCTGCTCTGCTGGTGCGTCCCTGCAGGCGCTCATCGTCGTGCCGCTGGCCGATCGGGTCGGCCTGTTCGTGATGGCGGCGGGGGGATGGTGGCGCTGGTGGGGTGAGGGGCGCTACACGAGAACCACTGCCGAAGAACCTTACCCTTACGCTGTCGGAGAGCCGACGAAGCGCCATGACTACCGAGCCGACTTCTTGCACACGAGCCTTGGTTTGCCCGTGGCGGTCAGCATGTCGCCACACGTGGCGCTTGGGCTGGGCCCTGTGCTCGACGTCGACTTGATGCTCACGCGAACACGGCGGTTCCACGGCGGCGCGGAAGGGGCTGTGCTTGACGTTGACGAGGCCCCTGGGCCTCGCGTCCGGGTCGGGCTAACCACGTTCATTGGAGCCTCGTTCTGATGGTGACACGCACGACAACGGCGCAGCGGGCGCTCGCGTTGAGCGCAGTGCTCGTCGCGCTCGTGCTGGCAACCTCAGGGCGCGCTCGAGCCGAGGCGCCCGCTGGCATCGGCCCAGCGGGCTCCCACATCAGCGATCGCGGCCGCATCATGGTGGGTGGCGAGCTCTCTGGCTACTGGGCTCATGAGCCAGGAACGGACCCATGGGATAGATTCCCGCACTGGGCCGTCGACCTCGCCCCGAACGCCATGTACTTCATGCGCGACCGAATCGGGCTTGGGCTACTGGCAGGCTACGGCGTATCCGAGAACGCCCTGCGGTACAGCCGAACGACGTATGACCAGCATGCCCAGTACTTGTCGTTCGGACCGCAAGCCACCTACGACTTGAGGCTTTCCAAGACCGTGAGCCTCATGCCCCTGGCGCGCGCGCTTTGGGTGCGCGAGTGGGACGTGTGGCGCGTCGTACGCACCAGGGAGGGTCCACCAGGCGTTACGTTGGAGTCAGAGACAGAGACGTACCCCCATCGGGCCGACTACCTGCGGTGGGTGCTCCTTGTGCCCTTGGTCTTCCATGTTGCACACGGGGTGAGTTTCGGGCTCGGACCGACCCTGTGGTTCGACGTCTTCATTCGCCGCGATCCCGAGCCACGCAGCTCTGCCCCATTGCGGGATCTCTACGGAGACGGCATTCGCTTCGATGCGGAGCAGCGCGTGCGGGCGCAGCTCGGCGGCAGCACCTGGATCGGCGTGTCGTTCTGAAAACGCGCGGTGGTGAGAAGGGCGAGCGGCGATCTACTCGCCTGCCGGTCACCCCGTTTGGTGCCGAAACTCATCCGACCATCAGACAGCCTCCGCTCGTCGTAGCCGTCGCGGTCGAGGATCAGATAGCGCTTGTCGAGCAAGAAGCCTTCGTCGGCATCGAGCAGGTTGCGCCCAATCTACATCAT
>CAYNOM010000955.1:0-2736 GCA_964398415.1 uncultured Polyangiales bacterium
ACGAGCGTCTGAAACTCGTAGATCGCCTGCAGCGTGCCCTGGGAGTACTCGGGCTGGTAGGGGGTGTAGGCCGTGTAGAACTCGCTGCGCAAGAGCAGCTGGTCGACCGCAGGCGGGATGTGATGGTCGTACATGCCCGCGCCGAGGAACGACAGCGTGCGCGCCGCGTCGTTCTTGTCGGCCAGGGCCTCGAGGTGCGCCATCAGCTGCGCTTCGTCGAGCGAAGGCTCGAGGGCGAGGGGCCGGTTGAGGCGATGGCTCTCGGGGATGGGCGCAAACAGGGCGTCGACGTCGCTCACGCCGATGCGCTCGAGCATCCCGCGAATCTCGTCAGGGGTGTGGGGCAAGTAGCGCATGGCGGCTCCGCATCTTGTCGGGGGGTCGATCAGTCGAGCGTGCCGAGGTAGGCCTCGTAGGCGGCCGCATCCATCAGCTCGGCGAGGGCGTTCGCGTCGACCGCGCGAATGCGCACCATCCAGCCCTGCTCATAGGGGCTGTCGTTCACGAGCTCGGGCTTGTCGGCCAGGGCATCGTTGACGGCCGCGATCTCACCTTCGATGGGCGCAAACAACTCGCTCACGGTCTTGACCGACTCGATGTCGCCAAAGCGCTCGTGGGCGGCGACCTTGGCTCCCACCTTGGGCAGATCGACCAGGGTCACGTCGCCGAGCTGCTCGACGGCGTAGGCCGTGATGCCTACCTCGATCAGTCCGTCTCGCTCGACGGCCCATTCATGATCCTTGGTGTAACGGAGCTCTTTGCGGATGGGTGCCATGGCCTCGGGTCCTGTTGTCAGGCTTCGCGCTTGTAGAAGGGTAGGGAAACGATGCGGGCCTCGATGGGCTTGCCCCGTACCTCGACGCGGATTGTGGCTCCAATTTCGGAGTGCGCCACGGGTACGTAGGCGAGCCCGATGTTCTTGCCGAGGCTGGGTGCTGGCGAGCCACTCGTGACCTTGCCGATCACGCCGCCCGCCTCGTCGACCACGGGGTAGTCGTGGCGCGCGATGCCGCGACCCACCATCTCGAGGCCCACGAGCTTGCGTGTGAGCCCGCGTTGCTTGCGCTCGAGCAGGGCAGCCTTACCGAGGAAGTCGCCCGCCTGCAGCTTGACCGTCCAGCCGAGGCCCGCCTCGAAGGGGTCGGTCGTCTCGTCCATGTCGTTGCCGTAGAGGCGCAGGGCCGCTTCGAGGCGCAGGGTGTCGCGCGCGCCGAGCCCGATGGGCTTGATGCCGTGTGCCGCGCCAGCGCTGAGCAGCGCATCCCACAGTGCGGGGGCTTTTGCGTTCGCCACGAACAGCTCGCAGCCATCCTCGCCGGTGTACCCGGTGCGCGCGCAGACCACCTCGATGCCCGCCACCTGGCCGGCGCTCACGCCAAAGCGCGGCAGGCTCGTGAGGGCAGCGCCGCCCGCGTCCGACAGCACCTCGAGCGCCTTCGGGCCCTGCAGTGCCAAGAGCGCGGTGTGGGCACTCTGGTCCTCGAACTCACAGCGTCCCGCGGCATGCTTCGCGAAGTGCGGCGACATCTTGCCCACGTTCGAGGCGTTGCACACGACGAGCACGTCGCCCGCACCCAGGCGGTATACGATCAGGTCGTCGAGGATCGTGCCGCCCTCGTTGACCGCCACGGTGTAGAGCGCCTTGCCGACCTCGAGCTTGCTCACATCGTTCGTCACGAGCGAGTCGACCACCGCTTCGGCCTCGGGCCCGCGCAGACGCAACTCGCCCATGTGGGATACGTCGAACAGGCCGGCGTTCTCCCGCACGGCGCGGTGCTCCTCGACGATGCCGGCGTACTGCACGGGCATCTCCCAGCCCGCGAACGGAACGATGCGGGCCTTGAGGGCGCGATGGGATTCGAACAGGGGGGTGCGCTTGAGCGAGTCGTTCACGCCGCGAGCTATAGCAGCTCGCGCCGCGCCCATCGCACTTCAAACGTCGTGGCCCACTGGCACATCGCGGACAGTGAGCGGACACAGATGTCATAGCGACCAGGCACACTCGCGCGCTCGACGCCAGTTTTGAGCGATCTGGATCGCCGCCCGACGCATGGAACGGAAGTTGCTGGAGAGAAATGTCAGGAGCGTCGAGGACGTAGGACCATGACTTGGAAGCGGGCGGGCACGTGGGGACTGTGGGTGATTCTGGCGATCATGCCGGGGGGCCTTGGTGCGCTCGCCATTCTCGCCTCGGTGCGCGCCATCCGCGCCCGGTTGTCCGCCCAAGCGACGCCTGCCGCAACACCGCTAGCGCGCTAGCCCGCTAGCGCGCGTGATCCCGCCGTTCGCTGGCGTTTTTCGCGCAACCCGCGGCCGAGCGGGTCGATACGCGGCGCGCCATGCAGAACATCGTCTTGCTCTATCGTCATGATGACGAAGTTGCCCGTCTTGCCGTGGGCGACGCGGGAATCGAAGTGGGCTCGAGCCCAGACGCCGACCTGATCGTGCCCGACCCCGAGGTCGAGCCCCGTGACCTGCTCATCCAGGCGCGCGGAGGCACGGTGTGGGTGACGAGACTCGGCTCTGGGTCACGTGAGCCACGGGTGCTGCCCTACGACCAGCCTATTTCCCTCGGCTCGTCCCACAGCCTGAAGCGCATCAGTGTCGATGCTCCCAGGCGTGGCTCGGCGTGCCCGGCTACGAAGCGCCTCGACGACGACCCCGGCCTCGTCTCGAGCTGGACCCTGTTGCTCGGGCGCGGGGCGGGCGTCCGCCGCATCACCTTGGGCGACCGAC
>CAYNOM010000956.1:0-2735 GCA_964398415.1 uncultured Polyangiales bacterium
GCAATCCCGAGTGATCCCAAGCTGGGTCGCGATGCGCAGCTACACAAGTTGCGCGGCGTGGCCATCGGTCGGCTCGTCGACGCGGTAGCGGAGGCCTTTCTCGAGGCAGAGCCCCAGCTTCTTCGCGCAGAGCCGGTCGCCGAGTTGCTCGACCTCACGCGTTTCGGCAGCTCCATCGCGCGCGCCAAGGCCCTCGCTGCAGAGCGCATCTTCGCCGCGCCCTCCGTGGTCGAGCGGTTGATCGGGGGCCAGCGCGTCCTGTCGCGCTTGCTCGACGCCCTGTTGCCGGTGGTCGATGCCCTGGAGGCGGTCGACTTCGACCGACGCGCCCTCACGGGGCAGCCGCGCGCGCTCGCGCAGCTCCTCGGCGAGGGCTACGCGCCGGGTTGCCGCACGACCGCGCTGCTCGGCTTGACCGACTTCGTCTCGGGCCAGACCGACCGCGCCGCCGTGCAGCTCGCGCAGCGGCTCTGGGGCACCGGCTTGTAGGGGGCAAGGGCCTCATGTAGAACGCGTTGCGTTTGCGAGGTCCCGATGCGCTGCACGATACGAAACGAGCTCGATGTCGCGGAGCCCCGAGAGTTCTGGGAGCACGTGTTCTTCAGCAAAGACGCCCAGGAGCGCATCTACCGCGAGCTCGGCTGCCACGAGGCGAGGGTGGTGGTCCAGGAGGGCAATCTCGACGACGGGCTGAGGCGCGAGTTCACCTTCGTGCAGCCCCTGGCGACGCCCGGCCCCTTGAAGGCGGTGTTCGGCGATAGGCAGCGGCTCACCGAGCACGGCGAGTTCGACGCCGCGCGGCAGGAGTACCGCTTCGAGATGGTGCCCGACGGAAAGCTCAGCGAGCGCATCCGCGTGCGCGGCGTGACGCGGGTCGAGCGCACGGCAGGAGGTCGCATCGAGCGGGTGTGTGAGCTCGACTGCTCGTGCAGCATTCCGGCAGTAGGCGGGCTCACCGAGCGCTTCATGGTGCGCTCCAACGAGCAGATCTACGCGCGGCGCACGGCCATCGAGCAAAGGCTCCTCGCCGCGCGTCGGGGCTGAGCTCCGGTTCGACGCGGGGGCCGGCGTCACGTATGAATGCGTGCCGAAAACACCGGAGCACAGGCGCATGTTCGACACGCTAGAGATGGCCCCGCCCGACCCGATCCTTGGACTCAACGACGCGTTCAAGAAAGACCCGAACCCCGAGAAGATCAACCTCGGCGTTGGGGTTTTCCAGGATGAGAGCGGCAAGACGCCGACGCTCGAGTGCGTTCTGCGCGCCGAGCAGCGCCTCGTCGAGAAGCCGAGCCCCAAGACCTACCTGCCCATCGAGGGCTCGCCCGAGTACGGACGACACGTGCGCACGCTGCTGTTCGGCGCAGACGACAAGCGCGTGACCGACGGCCGCGCCGTCACCGCCCAGGCGCCCGGTGGCACGGGTGCGCTGCGCATCGCGGGCGATCTGATGAAGTCGAAGCTCGGTGTGAAAAAGGTCTGGCTCAGTGATCCGACCTGGGCAAACCACGGCGCCATCTTCGGAGCTGCAGGCCTTTCGACCGGGAGTTACCCCTACTACGACGCGGCCAAGCAGGGTCTGAACGAGCAGGCCATGCTGTCGGCGCTCTCGCAACTCGGAGCGGGTGACGCCGTGCTCTTGCATGCCTGCTGTCACAATCCGAGCGGCATCGACCCCAACTACGAACAGTGGGAGTCGATCGCAAAGCTCGCTTCCGAGCGCGGCTTTCTGCCTCTGTTCGACTTCGCATACCAGGGCTTCGGCCAGGGCATCGACCAGGACGCCGAGCCCATTCGCATGTTCGCGAGCGCAGGGCTCGAGATGCTCGTGTGCAGCTCGTTCTCCAAGAACTTCGGCCTGTACAACGAGCGCGTGGGCGCGCTGACGCTGGTCGCAGACGACAAGGACGCGGGCGACAAGGCCCTGAGCCAGCTCAGGGTCGTCGTGCGCTCCAACTATTCGAACCCGCCTGCGCACGGCGGCGCGGTCGTCAACACGATCCTCGGAGATCCGGAGCTCAGCGCGCTGTGGCGCTCCGAGGTCGACGCCATGCGCGCTCGTATCGCGAAAATGCGTACGCTATTCGTCGAGACGCTCAAGCAGAAGGGCGTGAAGCAGGATTTCAGCTTCATCGCACATCAAAAGGGTATGTTCTCCTTTGCGGGCATCACGCCTGAGCAAGTCGACAGGCTGCGGGAGAAACACGCGATCTATGCCGTGCGCTCGGGGCGCATCAACGTGGCGGGCATGCGCGAGGCGACGTTGGACCGCCTCTGCAGCGCGATCGCCGACGTCCTCGCCTGAGCGAAGCTTCGCCCACTTCTGTCGTCATGCACCGTGTCTGATCGCGCTGTGTCTGCTGGCCTTCCACGGGACGGCGCGCGCCGACGATGACGAAGGCCTTGCCGCCACGGCGCGCGTCACGACGCGTACGCGGCAGGGAGCGCCCGTCGACGCCAAGAGCCGCGTCTCGCAGCGCGAGCTCGAGGAACGGCTGCCGCGCTCTGCGCCTGAGGCCCTGCGCTTCGAGCCGGGGGTGTCGATCCAGCAGACCGCCCACGCTCAAGCCAGCCCCTACGTGCGCGGCCTGACCGGCCAGCAAGTGGTGCACCTGTTCGATGGCGTGCGTCTGAACAACGGCATCTATCGCCAGGGCCCCAATCAGTATCTGTTCACGGTCGACGTGCTCACCCTCGATCACCTCGAGGTGGAGCGCGGCTCAGCCTCGGTGCGT
>CAYNOM010000957.1:0-2734 GCA_964398415.1 uncultured Polyangiales bacterium
GCGGACGGCATCTACTTCATCGCCATGGAGCTGGTGGAGGGACGCTCGCTGCTCCACGCGATCCGCGAGCACAAGAAGCTCGAGCCCCACCGTGTGCTCCACATCGCGCTTCAGATCGCGCGCTCCTTGCGCGAAGCCCACCGCCTCGACGTCATCCATCGCGATCTCAAGCCGGGCAACGTGCTCCTGACGCAGCACGGCGACGAGGACGACTTCGTGAAGGTGCTCGACTTCGGGCTCGTGAAGCACGTCGAGACCGAGCAACAGCAGGAGCTCACGCAGGCCGGCCTGTTCATGGGCTCGCCCAAGTACATGTCGCCCGAACAGATTCGCGGCGAGCACGTGGACGCCCGCTGCGACATCTACGCGCTCGGCGTGTGCATGTACGAAATGCTCACGGGGCACGTGCCCTTCGAGCGCGAAAACACGGTCAAAATCCTGATGGCGCACATGCACGAGCACGTGCCGCCGATCCAGGACTCCGCTGTGCCACCGGCCTTGTCGCAGCTCGTGATGCGCTGTCTGTCGAAGAACCCGCAGGATCGACCGGCCTCGATGGACGACGTGATCATGCTCCTGAAGCAGGCGAGCGGCGGGCCCATGCTGTTGAGCGGCCAGTTCCCGCTCTCGCAGGAGATGTCTCTCAGCGGGACGATCTCGCCGAGCGCTCGCATCGCGGGGACACCGTCACAGTCGTTCGTGGCGAGCACGCACCCGTACACGCCCTCCACAGGCTTCAGCCAGTCGATGATGACGCCTGGTTTGGCGCAACAGATGCCGACGAGCATGGCGCCGACGGGGGCCTCGGTTCCTGCAGCAGCGCCCTCGTCGAGCTGGGTGCCGAAAGCCGCGGTCGCCCTCGCCCTTGTGCTCGCCGGCGGATTTCTTGCGCTGCGTGTTTCAGAGCGCGATCAAACGGCAGCCGCCGCGCTGTCGCCCAGCGGCAACGAAGGGCCCTCCATGGCCGTAGGCGCCGTGGGCGCCGTGGGCGAGGAAAACCCGGTGGATCCCACCGCACCCGGCGCTGTACCAGCCGTCGCCGCGCCGGAGGCGGTCGAGCCAGCTCCCCAGCCCAAGCGCCTGGCGGTCCGCGTCACCTCCACGCCTCCCGAGGCGACGATCACGATCGACGGCAAGCCCTACGGCGTGACGCCAGCCGACATCGAGCTCTGGGCTGAGTTGGCCGAGCCTGGACGCGAGCTCACCTTCACGCTCACAAAGAGCGGCTTCGACAGGTTCGAGACGACGCGCACGATCGATGGACCGGCACTCGCGGTCGACGCCATGTTGGCGCGCTCAGCGCCCGTCATCCGGCGCGCACGGCCCGAGCACGCCCGCCAACCGGAGGCCCCGCGCGCCCCTGTGGTGATCGGCGACAACTTCAAGGACGACCCCTACTGATCTCGATGCACGCCTCGCGTGTTAGGGTAGTCGCATGGGGTTTGTGTGCCGCCTTCTGTCGGCGCTGATACTCGTCGCTGCTTTCGCGCGCGTCGCGCACGCGGATCCATTCCACCAGCAAACCGTACCCCTCGGGGAGCGCGCGCTCGGCATGGGAGGCGCCTTCACCGGCGTCGCCAACGATCCGTCGGCAGCCTTCTACAATCCTGCAGGCATCGCCCTGCTCGAGGACAGCGCGCTCAGTGCGAGCCTGACCGTGAACGCGTTCGATCGGCACACCGTCGAGGACGGCTACCGCGGCGCGGGCGGATCGGTCGACCTCACCCACAGCTCCCAGCCTACGCTGCCGGTGTTCGTGAGCCTGGTGAAGAAGGTGGGACGACGCGATGCCGACAGGCAGCGCAAGCACGCGGTGGCCCTCAGCACGTTCACCGTCGATCAGCGACGCTTGCAGTTCGACGTCACACTGCGCAGCGCCGACGATCAGGATCGAGGCGTCGTCAAGAATCTCCGCATCGAGACGGAGGAGTCCACCGTCTGGCACGGCGGCACCTACGCCTATCGCTTCTCACCCAAGCTCGCCTTCGGTCTGAGCGGATTTCTCAGTCTCTCGCGCAGCCGCTACGCGCAGAACGAGACCACGGTCACCTTGGGCGCCTTCAACGCCGAGCAGAACACCTACGAGAATCCCACGGTGTCCGTCGACGATCGGGTGGCCACGAGCGACGTCAAGGCCATCGTGCTGCGCATCGGCGGCTGGTACGCCGCGCGGCCCGATCTCGCGCTCGGCCTGATGTTTCAACCTCCAGGGATCGCACTCTCCGGCAACGGCACGATCAGAGACCGCCGCGTGTTCTCCGACGCGCTCAGCGATCCGCCCTACGGCACCTATTTCGATCCCGGCAAGGCCAAGGTGAGCGCGGCGCTGCCGACGCCGTGGACGCTGCGTGCTGGCGTGAGCTATCAGCCGCGACCGCACATCACGCTGAGCGCCGATGGCGCGCTGTACGGCGGATCGGGCACGCGCCGCGATCCAGTACGTGCCCTCGGCGATGCCCCGATCGATCCCGTCACCGGCGGAACGCCCACGGCCGGCGAGTACGTCGCCACGAGCTGGTACCGACGCGTGTCGGGCAACGCCTCGCTCGGTATGGAGAGCACGATTCGAGACACGGTGGTGGTGCGCAGCGGGGTGTTTACCGATCTGTCGTCGGCCCCGTCCATCGACCGTCCCACCGACGTGTACTCCCCAGCCGATATCGATAGATTCGGAGCGGCGCTGAGCGTCGGCATCGTGGCCAGCGGCTACGACGTCTCGATCGGGGCAGCGGGG
>CAYNOM010000958.1:0-2734 GCA_964398415.1 uncultured Polyangiales bacterium
CAGACCGCATCAGATCGTGCGCGAGCCTCGTGGCCTCAGACAAGAGGTCCGCCGCAGTCGGAGCGCCGTCGCTGGCCCAGGTCGGGGTTGCGTCTCCGGCCATCAGCCGGCGTGCAAACCGCTCGAGAGGAATACGCATGGGAGCGAATTCGACGAGCTTGGGACGGGCAGCGAGCGCCTCGGCCCGTTGCAGGGCGAGCTCCGGGGCAAGCCCTGGCCAGCTCCGCGTGAGCTCCCAGTCGGCGCTCTGGGCCTCGAGCAGCGCGTACACACTGCGCACGAGCGGGTCGCTCGTCGTCTGCGCCATTGCGGCCGCACCACGCTGTGCGCGCGCGGCCTGCGTGAGCGCCATGCAGCGAAAGTAACGCCAGGCCGAGAGTGGCTCGCGTGCGCCGGCGTCGCGCGGCAGCCAGATCTGCTGGTCATCGGTTGCGGGCACCGCCTTTCGAGCGACTGGAGCAGCCTTACGCCCGAAGACTTTGCCTAGAAAGGTGGGGCGGGCCGGCGCTTGCGCAATTCGGAGACGTGGGTTGACGCCGAACACCGCCAAGATCAACAGCTCGAGGCGTTGTGCCACGTCGGCGAGCGTCAGCACCTGTGGTGCTTGATGGGGGCGATGGCGTTGCCACAAGGCTCGCGCATACACGGTCGCGTACCGCGCCGCATCGATGATCACATCTTCCGCTTCAGGCATCAGAGCTCGCGTGGCGGAGCCTGTTGGCTCAGACGAAGGCTGCGTGGGTCAGGTCGCGCATCACAGACAAGAGGGCCGCGTCGTCGGTCAGCGGAGCGATGAGGCCCGCGTAACAGGCTTCGCGTGGCTCGATGCCGCTCGCGAGCAGCTGCGCGGTGGCCACCAGCAGACGGGTGCTCGGCACCTCGGCGAGCCCCCGGTCGCGCAGCGCGCGCAGTCGCCGTGCCAGGGCGACCAGGGCGTGAGCGCTGGGGCGATCGACACCACTTTCGTGTACGACGATGTTGACCTCCTGCTCTGCGCCCAAGAAATCCAGCTCGAGCGCGACAAAACGCTGGCGCGTGCTCGGCTTGAGATCCTTGAGCATGCGCTGGTAGCCAGGGTTGTAGGAGATCACGAGCTGAAAGCCGGACGGCGCGACCAGACTCTCGCCAGTCTTGTCGATCGGGAGAATGCGTCGATAGTCTGTGAGCGAGTGAAGGATCACCACCGTGTCTTGGCGCGCTTCGACGACCTCATCGAGATAGCACAGCGCCCCTTCGCGCACCGCGCGCGTGAGCGGCCCATCTTGCCATGCCGTGCCATCGTGACGAATCAAGTAGCGGCCGATGAGATCGCTTGCGGTCAGATCGTCGTGACAGGAAATGGTGACCAGCGGCCGCCCGAGTCGATGGGCCATGTGCTCGACGAACCGCGTCTTGCCACAGCCCGTCGGCCCCTTGAGCATGACCGCCAATCCGCGCGCATGACACTGCTCGAACACCCGGACTTCGTTGCCGTGTGGCACATAGTAGGGGGTGTCACGCGGCCGTTCGTTACTGCTCATCGCCATGAGCTCCAATCATTGCGCAGGTGCTGCGCTCAGGCCTTTGGCTCCGGCCCCTTCATCGACAGAGACGTTGAGCTCGAAACTGGGCGCTCGTCTGAAGAAGTCCCAGATGAACATTCCGGAGCCGACCATGAACAACGATGCGGTCGCGGTCAGCATCAGGAAGTGAACTTGAATTTTGAGCTGCGTGTCGAGGTAACCGAGCCCAAGGATGCGCTCGAGGTAGACCTGCACGATGCCTGCCGTGGCAAAGGAGAGGGTCATGCCGAACATCCCCGTCACCTGCAGCCAGAATGCCCAGTAGCCGAGGCTGCTGTCCCGCTCGCCGCGGCTGCGGGCGATCTCGGGCAGCGCGTAGGAGATCATCGCCAGCACGATCATCACGTAGGCGCCGTAGAACGCGGCGTGTCCGTGCATGGCCGTGATCAGCGTGCCGTGGGTCCACTTGTTGACGGCAGGCCAGGTGTGCGCGAGTCCGAGCAGTCCTGCGCCAAACAGCGTGAACACGGCGCTGCCCAAGGTCCAGTGCAGGGCCAGGACGTTGGGGTGAGACATGCCGGAACGTCGCATGGCGTTGTAGGCGTAGATGGCCATGGCGATCAGTGCAACCGGCTCGAGGGCGCTGAAGATGCCCCCGATAGGCAACCAGTAACCGGGCACACCCACCCAATAGTAGTGATGTGCGGTGCCCAGGATGCCGGCGAAGAACACCAGGCCGACGATCACGTAAAGCCACTTCTCCATCACCTCCCTGTCTGCACCAGACAGCCGGATCAGGAGATAGGCGAGGAAGGAGCCCTGAATCATCTCCCACACTCCCTCGACCCACAGATGGATGGTCCACCAGCGATAGTAGATCGACACCGTATAGTTCTGGTAGTGCAACAGGGCCGGGAGGTAGAGCAGGGCCGCACTGCCGATGCCGAGTAGCAGCACGCCTTCCGTGGTGGTAAAGCGCCCCGCCTTACGGATCGTCATGCCGATGTTGTAAACGAAGATCAGCATGCAGGCGACGATCGCCAGCTTGCAGGGCAGGGGTTGCTCGAGCAGCTTGTTGCCGGTACCCCAGCCAAACAGATAGCTGACGATGGCACCGACGCCCATGGCGACCCAAAGTCCGAGCTGGACGTAGGCCAGGCGTGTGCTGTGCAGCTCACCGCGCGACTCTTCCGGCACGAGCCAATACGTTGCGCCCATGAAGCCGGTGAGCA
>CAYNOM010000959.1:0-2726 GCA_964398415.1 uncultured Polyangiales bacterium
GGCGGGCTGTCGATGTTTCTCGCCGAGAAGACGCGTCAGTCGGGCGAGCCGGGCGTACCCGAGTTCGTCGACGAGGGCCTCACCGGCACCGAGATCAAGGTGCTCGGCTACCGCGGCATGAAGGAGTACGAGCTCGGCTTCGATAACTTCCACGTGCCAGCCGATGCCCTGCTCGGCGGCCAGGAGGGCCAGGGCTTCAAGCAGCTCATGCGCACCTTCGAGAGCGCGCGCATCCAAACCGCCGCCCGTGGCGTGGGCCTGGCCGTGGCGTCCTTCGACGAGGCCATGCGCTACGCGCACGAACGCATCCAGTTTGGCAAGCCCATCTTTCACTTCGGCCGCGTGGCACGAAAGATCGGCCGCATGGTCGCGCGCATTCAGGCCGCGCGGCAGCTGACCTACTACGCGGCGCGACAGAAAGACAAAGACATCCGCTGCGACCTCGAGGCCGGCATGGCCAAGCTGCTCGCCACGCGCGCCGCCTGGGAAGCCGCCGACGCCGACGTGCAAATTCACGGTGGCAATGGCTTCGCCGAGGAGTACACCGCCTCGCGCCTCTTGGTCGACTCGCGCGTCTTGTCGATCTTCGAGGGTGCCAACGAGATCCAGGCGGGCGTCGTCGCGCGCCGGCTGCTCGAGACGTGATCGCGAGAGACCCCACGAGGGACGGAGAACGAGATGCGTAACCCGAAAGACTTCTTCAAGCCCATGGCGATCGGCGCGCCCGAGCCTTTGCGCGAGGTTCCGTTCAAGCCGTCGCGCATGATCCACTTCTTCGATCCGTCGAATGCCAAGATGGCGGCGAAGGTGCCCGACATCGCGAAGAAGGTCGACGTCATGCTCGGCAACCTCGAGGATGCCGTCTCCGCCGACAAGAAGCTCGACGCGCGCGAGGGCTTCATCCAGATCGCGAAGGCCACCGACTTCGGCGACACGCAGCTCTGGACGCGCATCAACAGCCTCGACAGCCCATGGATGCTCGACGACCTCACGCGCATCGTCACCGAGGTGGGTCACAAGCTCGACGTCGTGATGGTGCCCAAGGTCGAAGGCCCCTGGGACATCCACTATGTCGATCGCCTGCTCGCGCAGCTCGAGGCACGGGCGCAGCTCAAGCGCCCGATCCTGGTGCACGCGATCCTCGAGACCGCCCTCGGTGTCGCCAACGTCGAGGCCATCGCGGCCGCGAGCCCGCGCATGCAAGGCCTGTCGCTCGGCCCGGCCGATCTCGCCGCCTCGCGCCGCATGAAGACGACACGCGTCGGGGGCGGCCATCCCGGCTACCTCGTGCGCGCCGACCCGAACCCCGCGGACGAAGCAGCGCCTCGCGTCACCGCACAACAAGACCTGTGGCATTACACGATGGCGCGCATGGTCGATGCCTGCGCCTCCAACGGCATCCTGCCCTACTACGGCCCGTTCGGTGACATCAAGGACGTGGTGGCCTGCGAGGATCAGTTCCGCAATGCGTTCCTGCTCGGCTGCGTGGGAGCCTGGTCGCTGCACCCCGTGCAGATCGACATCGCGCGCAAGGTGTTCAGCCCGCCGGTCGACGAGGTCAAGTGGGCCCTGCGCGTCATCGCCGAGATGGGCGACGGCACGGGCGCCGTGATGATCGATGGCAAGATGCAAGACGACGCCACCGTCAAGCAGTGCAAGGTCATGGTCGGTCTCGCGCGCATGCTGGCCGAGAAGGACCCCGACCTGAAAACCGCCTACGGCCTGTGAGAGGAAGACTTCGATGACGACCGCACGTCCCCGTCGTTCCATCCTGTACATGCCCGGCTCGAACGTGCGCGCGCTCGAAAAGGGCCGCACGCTCCCAGCTGATGGGTTGATTCTCGACCTCGAAGACGCAGTCGCCCCCGACGCCAAGGCCCAGGCGCGCGACAACGTCGTCAAGGCCCTCGAAGAGGGGGGCTACGGCAAGCGCGAGATCCTCTTGCGCATCAACGCGCTCGACACGCCCTGGGGTCAGGCCGACGCCCAGGCTGCGGCGAAGAGCAAGGCCGACGCCATCCTGATCCCCAAGGTCGACAGCGCGGCCCACGTGCGCCAGGTCGAGGCCATCATGGAGCAGAACGGGGCTCCGGAGAGTATGGCGATCTGGTGCATGATGGAGACGCCCATGGGCATCCTGCACGCCGAGGAGATCGCGAGCTCCTCGAAGCGCCTCGCAGGCTTCGTCATGGGCACGAGTGATCTCGCCAAGGACCTCCGCTGCGCGCACACCACCCTGCGCCTGCCCATGATCACGAGCCTCGGCATGTGCCTGCTGGCGGCACGCGCGTACGGGCTTGCGATCGTCGACGGCGTCTACCTCAACCTGGAAGACGACGAGGGCTTTGGCGCGTCGTGCGTGCAGGGCAAGGAGCTCGGCTTCGACGGAAAGAGCCTGATTCATCCGAAGACCGTGGCGAAAGCCAACGAGGTCTACGCACCGAGCGCCGCGGACGTGGCCTGGGCCCGAAAGATCATCGACGCCCACGCCGAGGCCACCGCGCAGGGCAAGGGTGTGGTGGTCGTCGACGGGAAATTGATCGAAAATCTGCATGTCGTCGCAGCGCGCCGCCAGGTCGAGCTGGCCGACGCGATTGCCGAGATGGCCAAGTGAGGAGCACGCCATGAGCAACAAGACCGCACAGGGCAACTTCTTCGAGGACTTCAAAGTGGGGCAGCTCTTGCGCCACGCCACGCCGCGCACGATCACCGAAGGCGACGTGTCG
>CAYNOM010000960.1:0-2720 GCA_964398415.1 uncultured Polyangiales bacterium
GCGTAGCCGTGCTCGGGCCAGGTGTGAATCGACAGGTGGCTCTCGGTGACGACGATCACGCCCGTGACGCCCTGGGGCGCGAAGGCGTGAAACACGCTCTGCACGAGGGTGGTCTCGGCCGCACGCGCCGCACGGAGCATCAGCCCCTCGACGAAGGCGGCATCGCCGAGGCCCGCGCTGGGGCAGCCCCGAAACTCGACGAGCAGGTGCCTTCCTTGCGTATCCAAGCTTCGTCGTTCTCCCCCGCTCGCCGCACAAGCGCGCACCGAGATGTCTACCGCGTGTCAGGGGCGCGTCAAGACCACCCGAACCCACGCCCTCTCCCACACGGGGCTACGCATCGTGCACCGCCCTGCTCATCCAATTCGTCGAAGACCGCATCGTCGACAAGGTGGTCTCACGAGCCTTCACGCAGGCGCGCCAATTCGAGACCGAGTCCGGGGCAAAGCTCGACTGGAACCGTCACCCGCGATGAGAACGAGTGCGACGTGCAGCGCGCAGCATGCTGCGTCGACGCGACGCAGGCTTGTCCCAGCCTCTGCGGTCCGTCGCAGGAGCTTCTGTCCGACGCGACGCTCCGCGGGCGCACCTGCCAAGCCATGCCCAACGAGCTCCAGGCGGGCGCGCCCGCGTGCACAAACCCAGCCCAAACCTGAACGTTACAACTACTGCTGCCTGTGCGAGGGCTGCTACGGACCGACCCGTTCCGACTACAAGATCGGTCCCGAGTTTGGCGCCGGTGCGTTGACCTCGATTTCGAGATGACGTTCGCCTTCCAGGCCTCGCGAGCCGACTGAGCCGGAACGCCGTCGCAGCCCTCGAGCGAGTGCGCCGCAGGCGACGCGCAACGCGGATTACGCGACCGTCAGGTGCGCGTGGTCGCGAACGGCGTGTGAGACCAGCGAGCGAAGTAGCCGGCGAGGAAGGACCTGAACACCGATGATCGCGTCTGTCTTCTTCTTGGTTGGCACGGGCACGCTGTCGAAGAGGATGCGCGCCTAGTCGCGTCTCAATCACACGCGTTGGCTGTGTCGAACGCAGCCTCGAAGCAGGCCATGACCTCCGCGCAGCTCTTGTCGAGGCACGCATCGAGCTCGCCGAGGAGCGAGCTGCCGGCCACGGCGGCACCCCAGCAGACGTCGTCCTTCTTGTTGTCTATGCTTGGACAACCATCAAACTTGCCCTCGCAGGCGGTCTTGAAGGCTGCGTACTCCGGTGCCGCATTCGTGGCATCCCGGAAGCACGGGTCGTCGCTACCGCATTCTTTGACCAAGCACGCAGCAGCGGCTTCAAGCGCAGGCCCGTGGAATAGGTCCTTGCAGGTGCTCTCCTTCGCCGCGCATGCTTCGTAGTCGTTCGGTGGATTGGCCGGATCGCATTTCTTGTCGCGCTCAGTTTGCGCAGCACAGAACATCTGCCACGACGTCGACGGGGTCGAACCGGCCCCGTCATCGGCGTCCTCGGCGCATCCGCCGATGGACGCGAGCACAAGCCCCAAGCCCGCGACGAGGATCAAGCTACGATGATGGTCCATTGAACTCTCCGTATAGGCGCCCTAGGCGCCCTTCCCCAACGTTGCGCCGACGAGCAGCCGGCGGCGATGAGCTGGAGGATTCTAGGAGCGCCCGGACCCCGCTGTCTACGCTAGGTGGCGTTCGAGGCCGAGGAGAAGCGATGACGCATGGACGAGCACCAGCACATGGGGAAAGAGTCTCGCAACGCGGCCCATGCTCAGGGCGTCGCGGCCGGTGCAGCGGCCTCGGCCGGCGCGGGCTTCGCCGCAAGCGAGTCGTAGCTGTACACGAGCTGCACGCCGATGATCGCGTCTGTCTTCTTCTTGGTTAGAACGGGCACGTTGTCGAACAGGATGCGCGCCTGCACGCCGAGCTTGAAGTGCTCGCTGATAGAAGACGTGATGTCCGCCAGCGAGTTGATGCGAACGTCGTCGCTCTCCGAACCCTTCAGGTTGAACAGCGCTTCAACGCCGAGGTTCAGATTGGCGGCGGCGTAGAGCAGATTGGTGTAGCCGACAAAAACGCGCGCAGAGTGAACGTCCCTCTCACTCTTCGGGAGCGTGACGGTTCGCGTCACCGTGACCGTGTCGGTGGGCGCGACTCCGGGGATCGTGACGCCGCTCTCGGCTGTCCCTGAGTAGACCGTCTGCGTGGTCGCGATCTCGCCGTACCAGTCGTAGGTGAAGTCGTAGCCGGCCTCGCCCCACAGCCGATGTGTATCCGCCGGGAAGTAGAGATTACGCAGATAGCCGACCTGGCTCTGAATGCGGCCCTCGATGCCGGCGAAGGTGTTGCGCAGCGGCTGGACTGCGATGAAGAGCGCGTCCATGCGCGACAGGAACAGATCGTAGCGACCGCGGCCGATCACGTTGGCCGAGGTCTGCTCCACGTCGTTGCCGCCGATCGCCGTGTAGCCCAGGGTGCCGAGGCCTTCGACCGTGAGCTGGTGCGGATAGCGCATCAAGCCGAGACGCCCGCTCGCGTTGCCGGCATAGGACTCGGTATTGCCGGAGTTGAGCGTGGCACCGAGCGCAGCGCTGAGCGTGAGCTGATCCGCGGGCTCGGTGGGCAGCACCGTGACCGCCTCGGTGTGCTGGGTGATGGGCGTCGCGGGCTGGGCACTGGCCGATACCGCGAGGCCGAGCACGGCCGAGAACACCGCGAGTCGAATGGTGGTGTGCATGGCGAGTTCCCTTCGTTCGCTGA
>CAYNOM010000961.1:0-2720 GCA_964398415.1 uncultured Polyangiales bacterium
GGGCGTCGACTCCTTCATCTCGTAGTAGAGGTCGTTGCCCTCGCGCGTACGCTCGCCCACGCCCGCGAAGCAGGACACGCCACCGTGTGCCTTCGCGACGTTGTTGATGAGCTCCATGATGAGCACGGTCTTGCCCACGCCAGCGCCGCCGAACAGGCCGATCTTGCCGCCCTTACGGTAGGGAGCGAGCAGGTCGATGACCTTGATGCCCGTTTCGAAGATCTCGACGTTCGTGCTCTGGTCGACGAACTTCGGCGCTTCCTTGTGGATCGGGTCGTGGAGGTCGGCCACGACTGGGGGACCCGCGTCCACGGCCTCACCCACGACGTTGAGGATGCGGCCGAGGCAGGCGTTACCCACGGGCATCGAGATCGGGGCGCCGGTGTTCTTGACGATCATGCCGCGCACGAGGCCGTCCGTGGAGTCCATGGCGACGGCGCGCACAGTGCCTTCGCCGAGGTGTTGGGCGACCTCGAGAACGAGGTTACCTTCCTTGTCGCCGAGCGCAGGATTCGACACGCGAAGGGCGCTGAGCAGGTGGGGCAACTGACCGGGGGGGAACGTGACATCGACGACCGGGCCGATGACCTGGGTAATGGTTCCGCTCTGAAGCTCTGCCATGGGAGTCCTCGTTACTTACTGGGTGTTCCAGAAAAAAATGGTTCTTCGTTCAGCCCTTGAGCGCCTCGGCGCCGCCGATGATCTCCATCAGCTCCTTCGTGATGGCCGCCTGACGCGCGCGGTTGTACTGCAGCGTCAGCTTGCCGATCATGTCCGAGGCGTTGCGTGTCGCGTTGTCCATGGCCGTCATGCGCGCGCCATGTTCAGAAGCGACGGACTCGAGTAGGGCGCGGAAAGACTGCGTCTCCATGTACATGGGCAGCAGACGATCGAGCAGTGCACGCTTGTTGGGCTCGTAGATGAACTCCGTCGTGCCCGCCTCGCTGGAGGGAGCCACCCGGACCGGGAGGATCGGCTCGGCGATCACCTGCTGCGTGATGGCGCTCTTGAACTCGTTGTAGATGAGGTACGCCGCGTCGAGGTCTTCGGCCACATAGCGATCGATGATGTAGCGGCCGATCTCGCCCGCCTTCTCGCTCGTGAGATTCTCGAAAACGCCCTGAAACACCTTCTCGATGTTCGCACCGCGACGCTTGAAGAACTCACCGCCCTTGCGGCCGATGATCGCGAACGTGACCTCTTTGCCCTCGGCTTCCATCTGCTTCCACATGGTGAAACCACGCTTGCAGATGTTGGCGTTGAAGGCACCGGCCAGGCCGCGGTCGCTCGTGAGCACGACGAGCAGGACCTTCTTCTCCGCGCGCCGCGCGAGCAGCGGGTGACCGCCCTCTTCCTCGACGCGCGCCGCGATGGAGCTCAAGAGGTCGTTCGTCTTGATCGCGTAGGGGCGAAGCTCGGTGATGCGTTGCTGAGCACGGCGCAGGCGAGCAGCCGCCACCATCTTCATGGCGCGGGTGATCTTACGCGTGTTCTTGACGCTTCCGATGCGTCGCTTGATGGCTTTCAAGCTAGCCATGAGATGTTCTCCTCAACGGCTTACTTCGAAGACGCCTGGAAGGTGCGCTTGAAAGCCTCGACCGCGTTCTTGACTGCGCTCTTGACCTCGTCGTTCTTGAGGTCTTTGATGGTGCGGAGCTTCTCGAGCGCCGCTGCGTGCTGTCCCTTGACGAACTGCAGAAGCTCGGACTCGAAGCGCTTGATGTCGGGCATCTCGACGTCATCGAGGTAGCCCTCGTTTGCCGCCCAAATCACGAGCACCTGCTCTTCGACCGGCACGGGCTGGTACTGGCCCTGCTTGAGCACCTCCGTGAGGCGCGCGCCGCGGGCGAGCTGCTTCTGCGTGGCGGCGTCGAGGTCGGAAGCAAACTGTGCGAACGCCTGCATCTCGCGGTACTGCGCGAGGTCGAGGCGAAGCGTGCCGGCGACCTGCTTCATCGCCTTGATCTGGGCGTTGCCGCCGACGCGCGACACCGAGATGCCGGGGCGCACGCCGGAGTAGAAAAGGTCGGCCTCCAGGAAGATCTGGCCGTCCGTGATCGAGATGACGTTCGTCGGAATGTAGGCCGACACGTCGCCCGCTTGCGTCTCGATGATGGGCAGAGCCGTGAGCGAGCCGCCGGAGTCGGGGAGGCGCTTGACCTCGAAGTCCGCGCCCATCTTCTTGGCTTCGTGAACTGCCTCTTCCTTGTCGGGACCGAGGTAGATCTTCTTGGCGGTCTTGCGGTCGGGCTGCTCGCCCTTCTTCACGATCACGTACTCGTCTGCCATCTTGGCGGCGCGCTCGAGTAGGCGGCTGTGGAGATAGAAGACGTCGCCGGGGTAAGCCTCACGGCCGGGCGGACGGCGCAGGAGCAGAGACAACTGCCGGTAGGCCACGGCCTGCTTGCTCAGATCGTCATAGACGATGAGGCAGTGCTGACCATTGTCGCGGAAATGCTCGCCCATCGTCACACCGGAGTAGGGCGCGATGAACTGCAAGGGCGCGCTCTCGGAGGCGCCTGCGATCACGATCGTCGTGTACTCCATGGCGCCGGCTTCGGTCAGCTTGGTGACGACCTGGGCCACCGTGGACTGCTTCTGACCGATCGCGACGTAGATGCAGAACATGTTCTGCCCACGCTGGTTGATGATCGCGTCGACGGCGACGGCGGTCTTGCCGGTCTGGCGGTCGCCGATGATCAGCTCGCGCTGGCCGCGGC
>CAYNOM010000962.1:0-2718 GCA_964398415.1 uncultured Polyangiales bacterium
GTTTCGCGTCGGCAAGGGCAGCCCTTGGGAGGGGCGCACGCTCTACGAGCTTTACACGGAAGCGTCGACCCCGTGGGAATGGCACCGCGAGCTCAAGGCTGCCGCCAACGCGCTCGGACTCGACTGCTTTTCGACCCCTTTCGACGCGAGTGCGGTCGATTTTCTGGACGACCTCGACATGCCCATTCACAAGGTAGCCTCCTTCGAGGTAGTCGACCTGGGTCTCCTCACGCGGATCGGACGCAGCCGCAAGCCGGTGATCATGTCGACTGGAATGGCGACGCTCGGGGAGATCGAGGAGGCGGTCGCGACCCTGCGCGGCAACGGTTGCCCGTCTGTCGCGTTGCTCAAGTGCACAAGTGCCTATCCAGCCGACCCCTCAGAGATGAATCTACGGACGATTCCCCACCTGGCGGAGGCGTTCGGTGTCGTCGTCGGCTTGTCGGACCACAGCATGGGCATCGCTGCACCTGTGGCAGCGGTGACGCTGGGCGCAACAATCATCGAGAAGCACTTCACGCTCTCTCGAGCGGCCGGTGGTCCCGACAGTGCTTTCTCGCTCGAGCCACACGAGTTTCGAGCCATGGTGGACGCCGTGAGGGCCACTGAAAGCGCGCTAGGCCAGGTGCGCTACGAGCCCACGCAGGGCGAGTCGGCAAGCCGGATGCACCGGCGCTCGCTCTTCATCACCGCAGACGTGGCTCGCGGTGCACCGTTCACCAGCCACAACGTCCGCAGCATTCGCCCCGGTCATGGCCTCGCTCCCAAGTGGCTAACGGTCGTACTGAGTAAGACCGCAAGATATGACCTCCCTGCAGGAACTCCCCTCACGTGGGACATGATCGGATGACGAGCGCTCATGGCGAGCGCGGCCTGAGGAGCACAGCCGTTCCATCGATGCAGAGCCGGCCTTCAGAGGTGACTTTCGTGTCTACGAGAAGGCGTCGGCCTATGTGAGTAAGTACCTTCAGTGCGATCTGAACTTCAGCTCCCACAGCGATGGGGGCGAGGAAGTGCATCGTCTGGCTTGCGTAGATCGTGCCGGGCCCCGGGAAGTGACTGGCGAAGATCCGTGAGAACGCGGTGCCAAAGAGCATTCCTGGCGCGATGCGTCCCGTGCACCCTAAAGCTTTGGCGGCCTCCACGCTCATATGTACCGGATTGCGATCACCAGTGAGTTCGGCAAACTCGTCCACAAGTTCAGCGGTCACCGTGAGCAACTCGTGATAGGTCCTGCCGACCAGCACGGCATCCCGGTTCGGCGGGTTGTCGATAGCTGCCTTGACATGCTTCCAATCACGATCAAGCATCGCTAGTCGGTAGATGTCGTGGTACTCGCCATCTCGGTAGTAAGCATCGCGAGATACCCCCTCCACCGCGAATCCGTGCTTCAGGTGAAACTCGATCACACGCCGATTGAACGCCAGCACCTCGCACTGAAGACGATGCACCCGCAGCGTCTCAAAGGCGTAATGGAGCGCTGCGCGTTCCATCTGGCTTCCGACGCCGCGCCTACTTGAGTCCCCGGAATAGAACGCCCAACTGGCGGTACGCCCAGGCCCACTGTACTGTGTGAAAGTCACCACACCTACGGGTAGACCGCCAGTTTCATAGACCAGGAGGCGAGTTCGTGCATCGGTTGACTCCCGATCCCACCACGCTCGGTGTTCCTCCGGAGAGATCACGTGATGGGTGTACTTCGTCGTTGCGCCAGGACAGCACCAACGCCAGGTCGTCCTCCCTCATTGGACGAAGCATGCACCTCACTATAGGGCGGCCTGGCCCCTCCCATGAAGAAAACACCGACGGCCACAACGCGGCAAAGACCATCCATGCCCACGCGCCCAGCCTACCCGTGCCTCCACCGGGGTTCGGGCGCCATGCCGGGCCCGGGCTGCATCCCGCGATGTCTCCGCAAGCGACCTGAAGTCGACACGCCAGCGAACAGAGTGCGAATATGAGGGCCTGGCCCGCTCGAACCAACGCGAGGAACCGGCCGTGTCGTCGGACAGACTCTATGCCCTGCTGAAAAAAGCCGACGGTGCGCATCGCCTAGCGCTCCATCATCCAGAGCTCACAGCGGGCGCGCGCACAGCGAGCTATGTGGCGTACAGGGCGCTGGAGATCGCTCTCGGCAATCGGCATCCGCACCAGCGAGTGCTTGCACAGGCGCGTCAGCTTCAACGAGCGGCCCCAGGGCCACGCGCGGCGGATGGCAAGCGCGTCCTGTTCTTCACGGTACGCGGCTGGTTCGTTCATTCAGCAGTGCAGGCGCTGCTTGCCAAGGCGCTCGAGCTGCGTGGTGCCGCACCGACTTTCGTGCTGTGCAGCGGCAAGTTCTCGCAGTGCGACTTCAAGCCCGCTTCCGACTTCCACACCACACCGCCCTTGTGTTGGCGCTGCCTAGGTTTCACGAGTTCGCTCCTCGACGCATTCGCCTTGCCTACCATTGGCCTCGCAGAACTCTCGCTCGAACCCGCGCGCGAACGTGCGAGGCGCATGGTCGCGTCCTTGAGCAGCGACCAACTCGCGAGTTTCACCTTCGAGGGGCTCCCGCTGTACGAATGGTGCCTGGCCTCCGTGCGGCGCACACTGCTTCGGGGCGACGCTGGGGGAGGGGCCCTTTCTGACGCTGTCGTGAGAGGTTATCTCGAGAGCGCCATCGTTTACGTTGAGGCGAGCCGACGTATCCTCGATCGGTACCGCCCTGACGTGTGT
>CAYNOM010000963.1:0-2716 GCA_964398415.1 uncultured Polyangiales bacterium
GCCTGCTCGCGCAGCAGCTCCGTGACGACTTGCCCCACGCGACCGTACCCGCACACGACGACGTGATCCGCGAGTGGCGCCTCAGGGACCCAGGTGGCCTCGGCCATGGTCTCGCGCGTACGCGCCAGAAAGCGTCCGAGGGGCAGAGCGAGGCGCGAGAGGTGCGGCGCTAAGAGAATGCTGAGCGCGGCACTCGAAAGCATCGTGTTGAAGGCCTCCGAGGAGACCACCTCGAGCTTCTGACCCAGTCGCGCCATCAGGAGCGAGAACTCTCCGCATTGGGCGAGCCCAATTCCGATCGCGGCCGAGCCCATCCATGAGCTGCCGAGCCTCTGGCTGATGAGCACCGTGAGCCCCCCCTTGAACCCCACGATGAAGACCGTGACGAGCAGCACGGATGTCACGTGGCTGACGATGAACGAAGGGTCGATCAACATGCCCACCGACACGAAGAACAGACCGGAGAACACATCTCGAAGCGGCATCGTCTCGCCGAGGATCCGATGGGAAAGCTGGGAGTCCCCGAGGATCGCTCCCGCCAAGAACGCGCCCAGCGCCGTAGACACGCCAAGCAGCTCTGAGAGATAGGACATGAGCAGCGCTACGCAGCCCGCTGCGAGAACGAAAATCTCACGGTTGCGCAGACCCGAGATGCGCGCAAACAAGCGCGGCAGGCCGAATAGCGCGGCGGGTACCAGCAAACCCACGAAGGCGGCCGTCTTCCAGACGGTGTCCGACAGGGTGGCGTGGCTACCCTCGGTGGCCGACAGCGCGGTGAGTCCTGCGACCAGCACGACCGTGCCGAGATCCTGTACCGATGACCATGCGAGCGCCGTGCGTGCTGGCTGAGTGTCGGTTTGGTCCCGCTCGGCGAGGACCTTGGCCAGCACCGTGCTCGACGAATTGGACACGACCGCACCGAGAAACAATGCCTCGAGCAACGTGAAACCGAGCCATCTGCCAAGCAGGTAGCCCCCACCCAGCGTGACGAGGACCTGCAGCGTGGAGCCGAGCAGTGCCACGCGCCCGGCGCGCACGAGCTCACGAAATGAAAGCTGCACTCCGATGACGAACATCAAAAAGACGATACCGATCTCGGCCAGCGCCTCGACCGCCTGCGCATCCCCGATGAAGCCGGGCGTGAACGGCCCGATGGCGAGGCCTGCTAGCAGGTAACCAATGACGACGGATTGGCGCAGCTTGACCGCAGCCACGGCGCCCAGCAGCGCCGCGAGGAGCGCACTGCCCAGGTGGAACAACAAACTGTCGCCTTCGATCCCCATGGATGCGTCGCGCATTTTGCACGCATCCGCGAGTTGCGGCCACGCCCATTGTGTGATGCTCTCGACCCATGACGATCGTGGTCGGAACCGATTTCTCGGACGAGGCACGCCACGCCGTGCGCGCCGCGGGCTTGCTCGCGCGAGCCCTGTCCGGGACCGTTCACCTTGTGCACGTGTCTGAAGATCCGAGGGCCGCTCTCGTGATCCGCACGCCCGAAGAGCACCTGCTGAGCGAAGACCGTAAGAAGCTCGTGCAGGCCGCCGAAGACCTCTCGCGCGAGCTGGGGATCGCAGTCACTTCGGAGCTCGAGGCGGGCGCGGTGGTCGATCAGCTGTGCGACGCCGCCGAGCGCAACCTGGCCGACTTACTCGTGATCGGAACGGGTGGGCGAACGCGCAGCTTCGTCGGCGGCACGGCCGAGCGCGTGGTGCGCAACGTGCGCGTGCCGGTGCTCGCCGTACGCGCGCCCCAGCCCTTCGAAGCTTGGCTCTCTGGGCAGCGCACGCTGCGGGTGCTCGTGGGCTCCGACCTAGGCGCAGCGGCGCGGGATGCTGAGGACTTCGTCAGCCTACTCGACCGCGCTGGTCCCATCGAGGTGCAGGTCGCCTGCGTCGCCCATCCCGCGGACACCCATGCGCGCTACAACCTCACCCCACCGCAGAACGTGAACCTGCTCGACCCGAGCGCCACAGCCCTCGTGCTCCGCGACCTCGATGCCCAGGGCGCACGACTCTCCTTTCGTGATCGCAGGCAGGTACGCGTCGTGCCTGGAACCGCCCAGGCCGAGACCCACCTCGCGATCCTGGCGGAGCAGGCGGATGTGGTGGTCATCGGTGCCCGCAAACGCTCTTGGCTGGCCGAAGCCTGGTACGGGTCGGTCGCATCAGGCCTGCTGCGCAACGCCCCCACGAACGTGATTTGCGTGCCGCGTGCGCTGGTTGCTCCCAAGCTCCCGAGCCACACGCGGGCACGTGTCGTCGTCGCCGCCACCGACTTCTCGGCACTCGGCGACGAGGCCGTGCGCGTCGCGCTCTCCATGATCGACCCGGGCGCCACGCTGCACGTCGTACACGTGTTGTCCGGCATTCTCGAGAACGAGATCGAGGAGCGCGCGGGTGCGCACCGCCAGCTCCGGCAGCGCCTGCCCGTCGACCTCGAGGGCCGCGAGGTGCGCGTGGAGGTGCTCGCGGGTCACCCCGCCGAGGCCATCACGGGCTTTGCCCGCCGTGTCGGTGCCGACGCCCTCTGCCTCGGCTCCCACGGTCGCTCGGGTGTCGGCGCGCTCGTTCTCGGCTCCACCTCCCACGAGGTGTTGGGGCTCTCCCACGTGCCAGTGTTGATCGTACCTCCCAAGCGCGACTGACTCGTCACGTTCCCTCAGAGCACGTCCTGCTTGCGCAGCATGGCGCGCACGCGCGCCTCGAGCCGAGCG
>CAYNOM010000964.1:0-2713 GCA_964398415.1 uncultured Polyangiales bacterium
CCGAGCAAGCCCTCGCACGCTGCAAGGCTAAGCCGCTCGTGATCTGCGCCGACGACCCGAGCTTCGTTGGAGGTGCGATGATCGGCGAGCTGAGCTACGAGGCCCTGCTCGAAGAGGGCGACCCCGCCTTTGCCTGGCAGCCCCCCGACGACGAGTGGCGAGCCATCGCGCTCAACTACACCTCGGGCACCACGGGCGGCCCGAAGGGCGTCGTCTACCACCATCGCGGCGCGTACTTGCTCGCCATGGGCAACGTGGTGTCGGCCGGCATGACCGACACGCCCGTCTACCTGTGGACGGTGCCCATGTTCCACTGCAACGGGTGGTGCTTTACGTGGGGCTTGTCGGTCGTGGGTGGCACCCACGTGTGCCTGCGTCACGTGCGCGCAGATGCGATCCTCGACGCCATCGAGGCGCACGGCGTCACGCATCTGTGCGGCGCGCCAACCGTGCTCAACGCCATCGTGCAAGAGGGTGAGGCGCGGGGCTTGTCGCTCGCCCACAGGGTGCACGTGCTCACGGGTGGCGCACCTCCGCCGGCGAGCATCATCGGTGCGATGGAGTCGCGCGGCTTTCGCATCGTGCACGTGTACGGTCTCACCGAGACCTACGGGCCGTCGGTGGTGTCGGTGTGGCAACCCGAGTGGGATGCGCTGCCGCTCGACGCGCGCGCCAACCTCAAGGCACGCCAGGGCATTCGGCATCAGGTGCTCGAGGCGCTGTCGGTGCGAGACCCCGACACGCTGCAGGAGGTGCCCCACGACGGCATCACGCCGGGCGAGATCATGTTCCGCGGCAACATCGTGATGAAGGGGTATCTCGACGACCCCGAGGCCACCGCGCGTGCCTTTGCGGGCGGCTTCTTTCATTCGGGCGACGTGGCCGTGGTGCATCCAGACGGAGTGCTGCAGATCACCGACCGCTCCAAGGACATCATCATCTCGGGCGGCGAGAACATCTCCTCCATCGAGGTGGAGAGCGTCCTCTATCGACATCCCGCCGTGCTCGAGGCCGCTGTGGTGGCCCGACGCGATCCGAAATGGGGCGAAACGCCCTGCGCGTTCGTGGCGCTCAAGCCTGATGCGCGCGCGAGCGCCGAGGAGCTCGTCGCGTTCTGTCGCGCGAACCTTTCGCACTTCAAGTGTCCCAAGCACGTGGTGTTCGGGGAGCTGCCCAAGACCGCCACCGGCAAGGTGCAGAAATTCATCCTGCGCGAGCGCGCCGAGCACCACACGAGCGAGCCCTGAGATGCCGAGCACCGACGTCGCACGTCGCGCCAAGACGATCGCAGCGCGTCTCGAAAAAGCCATCCCCGAAGCGCGCTGCGAGCTGGATCATGAAAGCCCGTACCAGCTCTTGATCGCCACCATCCTCAGCGCCCAGAGCACCGACAAGCTGGTCAACAGCGTCACGCCCGAGCTGTTTCGCCGCTGGCCCACGCCACACGACCTGGCCGAGGCCACGCAAGAAGAGGTGGAGGAGGTCGTCAAGAAGACCGGCTTCTATCGCAACAAGGCCAAGGCCATTCGCGGCGCGGCGCTCAAGCTCGTACGCGACTTCGGCGGCGAAGTGCCGAAGACGCTCGAAGAAGCGATCACGTTGCCGGGCGTGGCGCGCAAGACGGCCAACGTCGTGATCGGCACCGGCTACGGGATCGCCGTGGGCTTCGTGGTCGACACGCACATCGCTCGCGTCGCGAAGCGCCTGGGGCTCACCGAGCACGACGACCCGAAGCGCATCGAAGCCGACTTGTGTGCGCTCTTTCCGCAGACCCAATGGATCGATCTCGGACATCGCTTGCTCCTGCACGGCCGCTACCGCTGCCTGGCGAAAAAGCCTCAATGCGACGGCTGTCCCTTGGCCGACGTGTGCCCGAGCCGCGTCTGACGTCCTGGCCGCGCACGCCTGGTCACCACTTCAGACCGAGCGCCTCCCGATAACGCGCATCGCCGGGGCCGTTCTTTTCCCAGTAGGGCAACAGGATCGAGCGGGTGAGCGTGGCGCGCGTGATCGGTTGCCCCTTCGCAGGCAGCTCCTCGAACGCGATGATGCGATGGGGAAAGCGCGTCTCGAACGTGAGCGCGAGAAAACGCCCGCTCTCGTAGTCGATGCGATAGGTGCGCTTGCCATCCTTCTCGTCCGAGAGCGTTGCCGTGGCCTTGCTCGACGCGTAGGGCACGTGCATCAGGCGCCCATGATGTGCCGCAGGCAGAAGCTCGAGCGGGCCCGTGGGAAGGCTCGTGGGGTCACGACGCACGCGCACGAACAGCTCGTCCTCCACGAGCGTGAGCGGTAGCTCGCTGTCGCGATCGCCCTCGGCCTCGAAGTAGGAGCGCTCCTCGAGGTCGTAGTGATCTGCTCGCCGATTGAGCTGCATGAAGCTCTGTCCACACCACTCGGTGGCGCTGAAGGTAAGCTTCAAGGGCGAGCCCGCCGTGTCTTTCGCGGGCGCGAACACGGAGGTCATGAGGGTGTAGGGATAGACGCCGGTGTAAAAGCGCCGATAGGCGTTGAGCTTCAACACCGAGACGGCGTCGCCCTTGTCCCCGCGACCCTCGTACTTCACCTGCTTCGTGCGCAGGAAGTCCTCGGTCACGAAGATCAGCACCGCCTCGCCTGCGTGGGTCGCACCGTAGCGCGACTGGCTGAGCTCGTAGCGGCTCAGCTCGGCCTTGCCGCGGTACCAGTAGCGCTCGAAGCTCGGATGGGCCGA
>CAYNOM010000965.1:0-2699 GCA_964398415.1 uncultured Polyangiales bacterium
TGGGCTTCACGGTGAGATCGGTAGCCTGAACCGGCGCGGGCTCAGCGCCGAGCGCCATGCGGGGAGCCGACGGGACCCCATCGTCGACGACGGGACTACGCGCAGCCACCCGCCGGGCTGGCCGCAGCGGCTCGCGCTGGGCTCTGGAAAGCACGATCGCGATGGAGCGGTCTTGCTTGAAATCGACCAGCTGCTCCTGAGGGATGTAGCCCTTGGCGGTGACCTCGATGCGGTGAACTTCCTCGCTCCGGCGAAACTCACCTGCGAACGGCGGGATCACCTTCACGCCATCGAGGGTCACCTGCGCACCGTCAGGCTTTACCGTCAGCTCCAGCCCTACGGTGGCGCTCTCGTCGTGCGGGGTCGCCTGCGGGCCCGGCATCGGTGCCGCGACGCGAGCAGCGTTCGGCGGTCTCCGCGCACTGTGCCCAGCGGTTGTGGTTTTCGCGGTGGGAGAAGCGCTCGCGTGCGGCGGGCTGCCTTGCCGCAGGGCGAGCCAACCGGCCACCAATCCTGCGAGAACGGCCGCAATGCTCGCAGTGTTGCGGACACGAGATCGCTTCGCCGGGGGACCCGCAGTCTCGGCGATCGGTTGCGGGTGTTGCGAAGAGGTGGGGGAGGCAAACGGTAGTAGAGCCTCCGCAAGCTCGTTCAGTCCCGCGTAACGCGAGTCCTTTTCTCGCGCGAGCGCTCGCATGATCACCGCGTCGAGCCCCTCCGGTAGGTCAGCTCGATGCGTGCGCGGCGACAACGGCGTGCGCGTGCCGATCTTGAACACGACTTCCATGACGGACTCGCCCTCGTGCGGAAAGCGTCCAGTCAACGCGAAGTAGAGAATGACGCCGAACGCATACACATCCGTGCGTGCGTCGATGGCGTCCGAACCGTCTATCTGTTCCAACGCCATGTACTGCGGTGTTCCGACCACCGCACCGGTCTTGGTCAGCGAGATGTTGTCGATGTCGGAGCGCACGAGCTTCGAGATCCCGAAGTCCACGACCTTGGGCGCGGTCGCTCCGCTCGCGGTGCGAACGACACTGATGTTGTCCGGCTGGAGATCTCTATGGACGACGCCGACCATGTGCGCCGCGTGCACGCCGCGCATTGCGGGGATCAGCGTGCTCAGGATGTCGACCACGACTGTGGGTCTATTCGCCAGAAGCACCTGGGACAGCGGCTGTCCGTCGAGGTAGTCCATGACGAGGAACAGCGCGTCTTCGTGCTCGACGACGTCCAGTACTTCCACGACGTTCTCATGCCGCACCGCGGTGGTCGCACGCGCCTCACGAAGCAGCCGAGCGCGCGCCTCCGGATTCCGCGCGCGTTCAGGCAGCAGCCACTTGATAGCCACGCGGCGCCCGGTCAGCGTGTTGTCTGCCGCGAAGACTGCACCCATGCCGCCGCGTCCGAGTAAGCGCTCGACGCGGTACTTGCCTCCAACCAGGTCGCCAGGCTCTGGAAGACCAAAACTCTGCGCGAGCGCCCCCATAGGGTTAGCGTATCAGCGCAAGATGGCCGTTTCTACCTCCACGCCTCAGGCGCGAGACCCGATCGGATGCTGCGCTAGCACCCCTGTGCGGTCAGGCGCGCATCTCCCACATCCCCTGGCTCCTCCCTAGCCAGGCCGTTTTCTAAGGCGGCGCGCGGCGGCAAGCCGCTGACTTCAGTCTGGACTTTGGTATCCTCGACGCTGTCCCGACCCGCTCTTTCAACCACGATTGGGGCCGAGCATGTGTCACTCGCACGCGTGGGTCTTCGTAGCATCGGTGATGACCTGCTTCCTGGATGTCACAGCGAGTGCGCAACTGGAGCCCGAGCAGTCAGCTGGAGCCGAGCTGGCCGTCGAGGCAGCGAGCGCGCACTTCGAGCGGGCCGTCGAGCTCTATGAAGATGGTGCGTTCCGCACAGCCCTGGTGGAGTTCGAGCGCGCCTACACGCTCTCGCCACATCCCCAGCTTCTGTACAACATCGGGCTCGTCAGATTTCAGCTCGAGGACTACGTTGGCGCGCTGGAGAGCTACGAGCGCTACATGGTGGAGGGTGGAGCCCAGATCCCCGAGGTGCGTCGGCGTGAGGTAGCGGGCACGCTCGCGATGTTGCGGCAGCGCCTCGGTCGGCTGGTCATCTCCCTGAATCGCGAGCACGTCGAAGTATTCGTCGACGAGGTGAGTGTGGGCTCGACGCCAATGCCATCGCCGATCTGGGTTAACGTGGGCAGACACCGCGTCGATGCGCGCACTGCAGAGGGCGAAGCGGCAACCGGGCAGTTCGATGTGGCAGCCGGCGAGGAGATCGAGGTGAAGCTCATCCTGGAGGCGCCGGCGAAGCTCGAGGCTGTGTCTGGCGTCCCTGGAAGCGCGACGGTGCCACCGCCTCCCCACAGCCTGCCGGCTACTAGGCGCCGGGGTGCCGTCGCTGTCTGGGCCGTGGCTGGCCTGGCACTCGCGGCCGCCGTCGGCACCGGCGTGGGGGCAAAGTCGAAGCTCGATGCGCGCGATGCGGAGCTCGAGCAATCCCGTCCCGACGCCGCGAGATTCGGCGAGCTTCGTGATTCGGCTCGCACGCTCGCGATCACGACCGACGTACTCACGGGAATCGCGCTGCTTGGGGCGACGGCGGGCGCAGTGCTTTGGTGGGTCGGGGGTGCTCCAGAGCGGCCGTCGAACGAACCTCAGCGCGCGGCGACTTCGCTTGATTGG
>CAYNOM010000966.1:0-2695 GCA_964398415.1 uncultured Polyangiales bacterium
CGCCTCGCAGCTCGTGCGCGCTTCTTCGAACCCGCACAGGTCCGCCTCGACGCCGGGGGACTGCGCCACACTGAAGGCGGCCTTCACGGCGGCGCTCGCGGGGGCGCCCGCACGACGTTGTTGTCGAGACCTCTAGCGTTTTGTCGTGCAAGTAAGGTGGGACCCGGCCACACGTCGCGGTCGGTCTCGCTGGCCAAGCAGGGCGCGGTTGAACGCCTCGGCACGGTATGTGAATAGGTGTTTCTCGATGAGCATGTCCTGGCACAATCTGGCGCGAATCGGCGGTTTTCTCTTTGCTTTCCTGGGGCTTGTTGCTTGCTCGGATCCGGCAAGCGAGCGCTCATGCCTGGAGGACTGCGCCGACGCTGGCGCCGCCAATGGGGGTCGCAACGGCTTCACCGACCCAGATGTCGACGCCGCCTCCGAGATCGAAGGGCGCGACTACGCCGTGGTGCCAGAGACCTCGCGCGTGGCTGGCATGCTGGCCGACGGCGACACCTTGTACTGGATGCGCGGCCCTACCTTTCAAGCTGACTCGGGCCTATCCAACTTGGATGGCGAGCTGTGGGCGTTTACGCCACTCGATGGCAAGCAACGACAGATCGCGAGGCGGCTCGACGTCCTTACTCTGCGGGCTGTTCATGACGGCTACCTCTACTTTAGCAACGATGGCCTGGGACGGGTTGCGCTCGATGGTAAGAGTGCGCCCGAAGCATTCATGCGCGGCGCCTTTGCGGGCCTTGCGCGGGGTTACGTGTGGACCTCTGATGTGCAGGCCCTGCACCGACGTAAGCTCGACGCGAGCGCCGAGAGTGAGCAAGTTCTAACCTGGGGCGCGCTTTCCGACGTGACCGGTGGGGCCCTTGGCGAACAGGGCGGACTGTTCAACGCACAGGGCGGCTATGCGTTCTATTCACCAAGCACCCAAGCAGCGCCCGAGTTGATTGCCGCCGTTGCGCAACTCAGCGATGCGGATCTTGCATCACCCGTGCAGATCGAAGGTCGGTACGCTTACGTGGCCACGCCGCGCGGCGTCATGCGCAACGACCTGCAGCAGCTCGGTGCGTGGCAAGTCTTCGAGGGAATGCCGGGGGACAATGGAGCCCCGTCGCCCGTTGAGTCCTGGATCGTGCGCGGGGATTACCTGTACTGGTATGGACTGTCGCCCAAAGGCACAGCATGGGTTGCGCGCACGAAGGTTGACGGCAGCGTGACCGCCGAGAATCTGCGTCTACCCTCGCCCAAGGATGTGACCATTCCGGCGGTGACTGCGACGGACCACCATGTGTTCGTTTGCGCGTACACGGGAGATCGCATCCACTACCGCGCGCTACCGAGGTAGCTCCGGTTCGATAGCGTCAAAAGACCGACAGCCCTGTTCTCTCCACGAACAGCTCGAGCGTGCTCAGCGACAATAACACTTGCCCACTGACGACAACTTCATCGCCCCATCCAAGCGGGGTCGGTCGGCAACGGGGTCGGGTGCTGGTATGGGCCCGCCCTGGAAACGACGGCCAGGTGAGTGCGCCGCCAGCTTCGAAACTGCCAATCCGTCAAGCCCGCTACCCCTCGACCCCAACGTCGAAGCGCACTCGCACAGCGCTCTCGCCCTTGCTCGGCTTACGCTTCCCAACGACGACGCTCACGCGCTGCACGACGTCGTCCGACAGGCCATCGAGCTCTTCGAGCGCCTCGCGCGCGCTCGCGTACCAGCGCGCGACCGCCGAGCTCGTCGCTCGCAGGGCACGTGCGACGTCCACCTGACGCCCCCCGAAGCGCGACACCCACACCCCCGTAAGCACGCGACGCGCGGCCACGAGCTCGCGCGCTTGCGACCCTGTCTCGAGCGCGAGGCGCTCGACGCCCAGCGCAGCGCACACGGCATCCACCACGTCGTCGAGCTCGGCTCGAGGCGCGGTCGGGTCGCCCAGGCGGCGCTGCAACCGACCGCCTTGCAACGAGCCCTCGACGGCACGCACGTCGCGCGCCACGCGCTCCACGAACGCGTCGTCTCCGAGCACGCCGTCCGCCACACGAAAGCCGTCGCCGAGCGTGCGCTTGGCCGATGCCTGCGCCTGCTCCACGCCCTCCCCCGACAGCTCGGGACGCCGCGCCTCGCGCGCGCCCTCACGCACGAAGCTCTCGAAGGCTTCCACAGCGCGGCTGCGACGCTTGCCGAAGCGCTCGAGCACGTAGCCGGCGTGCAGCCAAGGCGGGCACTCGCTGAGGCCCACGTACGCACGATGGCTAGACCACGTGCTCTGCGCCGCCCTGCGAACGAGCCCTGCGCGCACAGGGTTGTTGTGCACGTAGCGCACGAGCTCGAGCAGATAAGCGTCCTCGTCCACCAGCACCGAGCGCGGACGCTGCGCCATCACGGGCCCCTTCGCCCCATGACCCCGTCGATGGCGGTTCGCGTGCCACGCCATGCCCGTATTCACGGGCTTGAACAGTCGCGACAGCGGGTCTTGCCCCTGCACCAACACCACGTGTGTGTGATTGGACATCACGCAGTACGCGAGGACCTTCGCGTCCGTGCGCTCGGCCGCGCGACCCAGCAGGTCCACGTAGGCCTCGCGAATCTCCTCGCGGTCGAGCAAGAAGGCGCCGCCGACGCAGCGGGACACCACGTGAAACAACCCGCCGGGGTAGTGAAGTCGTGCCGTACGAGCCATCGGAGCGGGAAGCTATCGCG
>CAYNOM010000967.1:0-2693 GCA_964398415.1 uncultured Polyangiales bacterium
CGCCACCGGTAACGCTGATTTGGTATCCCGGACCGCGCTTGTGCCAATCGCCCCAGCAGTAGACGTCGCCACCTCTGTCGAGCGCGCAGGCCACGTCGCCGCCGGTGGCTGCGATGTCGACCACCTCGGTGAGCAGCGTGCCGTCGGCCTTCATCACCCAACGCGACGGGGACGTGCAGCCAGCACCTGAGCACTCGAGACCGCCGTCGGCCGGCAGCCCCATTCCGGGGCCCCAACAGGCCACCGCGCCGGTGCTGAACAGGCCGCAGGTATCTGAGTAGGCGCCGACCAGCTTCTGCAACGTGCCCACCTCCTGATCCGCAGCGGGGGTCGGCAGCGGATAGCTCCTCTCGTCGCTCGCCCCGTCGTTCGGCACCGCAGGCCCGAGTAGTGCCTCACTGAGCGCGTCGACCAACTTCAGGGCGTGCCGGCGGTCGATCTTGAACTGGGCGAACAGATCGAAATCGTCAGGATGCTGTTGGGCGGACACCTCGGCGCAGGCGTCGTCGTCGTCGGGGCAGCGCTGCAGGCGCAGCTGACTCTCCGCCGCGCGCAGTAGGGTGTCGGCGGCACGCTCACGATCGATCGCCATGCGCTGCGAGGAGTCGTCTACGTTCAAGAACAGATCGAGCGCGTCGGCCTGGCGCGCGAAGCCGAGCAGGATGCCGATCTCTGGTTCGGCCAGATCCTGGGTGATGCGCGACACCGTCGGCGTCGCGTCGCCGTACAGCGTGCGCAAGACGCTGGCCTGCACGTCCCTCCCATCGCCGGCTCGTCGCGAAGCATCTCTCCGCAGCAGGCCGACCTGCTTTTCGGTCAGGCTCGTGAGCAGGTCGATGGCCATGGCGAAGTCGCGGCCGGCGGCCTCTTGCACCGCCGCGCTCTGGCGGTTGGCCCAGGCCTTGAGCACGGCGACCTTGCCATAGGCGGATCTCTCCAAGCCGTCTAGCGCCGTCGCCGGCATGGCGAACACCTTGGCGATCAGCGCGTGTTGAAAGACCGCGAGCAGCGCGCGGTTTCGGGCCAGCTCGTACAGCTCCTGCACGTCTTCGGCGGATGCCGTGTACACGAAGGACGACTGGGTGTGCTCCACGAGACGCTGCGTCATGCACAGGTACAAATCTGCGTACGCGAGCTCGGCCTGGGCCTCGTGTCGCAAAGACCTCGAGAGACCATCGCCCATGTCGTCCGCGGTTTGCGCGAGCGCCTGCCGCTCTTCCCTCAGCTCGAGCGCGCGCCCCTGACCCGTTGTCAGGTCGACGCTGCAGTTGGGATCTGAGCGCGCGTCGAGCCAGCCGTCGAGCACCTCGGGGGTGCGGGCATCTTCCGTGAAACGCCAACGGTGGTCCTCGCACACGGCGCGGCGCATCTTGCTCAGGAGCGAGGACGTCACTGGATCGCCGAAAGCGCGATACTGCATCAGCGACGACTCGGGGCCACCGTCGGCGTTCTGCTCACGCACATCGTGAGGGAGGCCGCTCCAACAGCTGGCTAGGGCGTCGGCAGTCAGCAACTCGGCCATGCTGCCGTCCCAAGCATTGAGCGGTCGCCCCGCGAAGGGCCCTTCACTCTCGGTCGTCACGGGCAGCGGCCAGTACTTGGCGCCCAGGGGCACGGCTTCATGCGACGCTGCGCCGAGCGCCTGGGAGGTGCGCTGCACGCCCGCCACTTCTTCCGCTTCGACCGCCCAACCGGGCACGTTCCCGCACGCTGCCTGAAGGGCAGCGAGGCCAAGCAGGCTCAAGACTTCGCACCACTTCGACATGGTCACTTCTCCCACGCGCAACGAAAGCCCACGCCGCGCGCCGAGGACCCGCCCGAGCCCGAGTCGCTCACGCTGTCGATCGCCGCGGCTTCGAGCCCGTACACGACGCATCCCGCCGCCTCCGAGCGACACGCCCCAAAGGGGCTCACTGGCGTGCCTCGCACGAGCTCTGAGGGGGTCAGCAGCACGTCCTGCATGCCGTCGTCCGACTTCACCGCTGGGTGCTGGCCCACCGCGTAATCCTGCATGGGCCTTCGGCAGCGACTCACGCCCCGGCCAAACCGCGCTTCGGGCACGCCTGAGAAAGCCGACAGCGCCATCCCCGCGAGCGGGTGCTGCTCGCACGTGGGCCTCTCGTCGCCCCAGGCAAAGCGCCGCGGCGAAGGGCCGCGCGCCGCGCGGAGCCACTGGCCGAGCCTCGGCAGGCTCCCGCCCACCCACGCGCAGAACCGCGAGGCATCGGCAACGCCCGCGCAGTCCATGGGCAGCGCCTCCGCGTCCTCCGCCCTCAGCCCGCCGAAGGAGCTGCATTCAAGCTCCGGACACGCACCGGCCTCGGCACACGCGCCGTACTCGCCTCGCGTCGTCGGATGCTGGCTAATCGCGAAGCCGGGCAGCTCGACCTCGCGACGCAAGGTGCCGGTCGCAAGGCCCAGCGTCATCCGGCCAGCGGCGATCTCGACCTTCTTGAGCTCGACCGGCTCCGACTCTGGCTTCGACGCGGCGTCGCAGCCGAGCACGCCAGTCCACAGAAACGCCGCTGTCAGCGCAGGCAAGGGTGCTCGCCGTCGCATGCGGCGCGCCGTTCGTTCAAACATGGGGGGGATCTCCGAGTCAGACGCGAATAGGGCTCAGATGCGCCCTTGCTTCGCAGAGGCGGGGGCACCTCGCAGACGCTCGTGCGTATTTGTTCGGGTGCCAAGCATCT
>CAYNOM010000968.1:0-2691 GCA_964398415.1 uncultured Polyangiales bacterium
CGGGAGCCTACAGGGGACTCAGGGAGGTCGACCGATGCGACAGGCGCGGCGTCCTCGAGCTGCTCCACGGCCTGTTGCTCGATGTGAGTGGCGGACGCTACACGATGCCGTTTGGCCTGCTGGACGTGCTGCCCGATGGTCAGGCGACGTGGCTGAGCGCGGCCGCACCTCCCCTGCTCTTGCTGCGCTCGGGTCAGCACTGCGTCGAAAGTCTCGTCGAACCGGGCACGGCCCTCGGACACGACAGACTGCGCATTGGGGTACGAACCTTCGAGCTGGCTGAAGGCGATCGCCTCTTCGTGTGTTCGGATGGCGTCCAGGACATGCGCATTCAGGGCGGGCACGTGCTCGGAGGGCGGCGCCTTTCGGGGCTGCTACGCAACGTGGCTCAAGTATCGGTCAAGGACGCGCGCGACCAGATCGTGACCGCGTTTCAAACCCTGCGAGGCGACGAGTGCCTCGAGGACGATGTCACCTTCGCGCTGGTCGAAAAGCGTCGCGCGAGCCGGGGGCAGCGGGAGGTGATGCGCGGGTCACGCGCCGAGCCCAACTTGCCGTCCCGGAAAGCCCGTGATACGTAGAGCGCCCCGTCGACGAGATGGGGCAAGGCTCGGGGTTGTAGCTCAGCTGGGAGAGCGCCGCGTTCGCAATGCGGAGGTCAGGGGTTCGATCCCCCTCAGCTCCACCGAGATAGGTATGAAGGCCGCGTCCGCAAAGGTCGCGGCCTTCGCTTTTTTGGCACCATCGGCACATGAACATGTGCCTGCCATGGGCACGCGGGGGCCTTCCATCATGTACGATGGAAAGCGGTGAGCTCGGGCCCATACGTCGTCCTAGGCCGCGCAGCGGACTGCCATGTCGTCATCGCGGGGCCATCCGTTTCGTCGCGACATGCGCGCCTGCGCTGGCAGCAGGGCCAGCTCTTCGTGGAGGATCTGGGCTCGGCCAACGGCACCTTCGTCGACGGCGAGCGTGTGCAGCATCCCACTCTGGTCCGCATCGGCCAGGACGTGCGCCTCGGCGCAGAGATGCTGCCCTGGAACGAATCGGAATTGCGCAGCTTCCTACGGCACGGCGCCAGCGACACCCTGCTCTCGATGCCGCGCTTCGGCCGCTACCGCTGCCCCAAGTGCAAGAAGGTCGGCCTGATGCCCCTCGGCTTCAAGCAGGGCGAGCTGACCTGCGCCCACTGTCAGACGTCGCTCTGGTTCGGCGACCGGCCGCGCTCGACCCTGGCCCGGCTCGGCTCGTTTGCGGCGAGCTTTGCCCTGCTCGTCTCCGCTGCGGCCGCCTTGCTGACCTTCACGCCCTTCGGGCGCTCGATCCTGCGCAGCTACGCGGCCAAGACGAGTGAAGGCGCACTCGGGCAAAGCGCGCTCGCCGCGCCGACCTTGCCCATCCCAGAAGACCTGCGCCTGCCCGAGAGTCGCACCGAGGGCGGCCCCTCGCCCGAAGAGAGCGCGCTGCGCAGGTCGGGTGTGGCGAGGCGCGTCAAGGAGGCCATGGACCCGAACGACGCGGTCACGCGCAACCTGGCGGTCAAGGTCGCGTCGAAGCGGCAGGGCACCTACAGCATCGAGCAGGTGGCAGCGATCTGGCTACACGTGCGGGGCGCCTTCAACTACGTCAACGACCCGCGAGGCGGCGAGTACTTCGCGCGAGCCAGCGAAACGATCGAAAACGGCTTCGCCGGAGACTGCGACGACTTCGCCGCCGCGCTCGCGGCCATGATCTCCGCCATCGGTGGCCGCGCGCGCGTGGTGATGATGGATGGGGTAGCGGGCGGTCACGCCTATGCCGAGGCCTGCATCGAAGCAGACCCGAACGCGACCGCGAAACGACTTCGCACGTTCGTGCGTGGCAACTGGAACAAGCGGCTGGGCAAGCTACCCGCGCTGACCAGCGTCTACTACCGCGCGGACAGCTCGTGCGCGATGTGGCTCAATCTAGATTGGAACGCCAACTATCCAGGCGGACCCTACGTCGAGGAGCGCTGGGCAGTGGCCATCGAGAGCGACGGCGCGACGGAAACGCTCGTGCCCCAAGAGGCCGCTCCTCCCAAGACCAAGACCGCGGCGCGCTGAAGCGCGGCGATCGCGTCCCGTCCGCCTCACAAGCCGGTCATGTTCTGAGCTGTGCAAGAAGCTTAGAGCTCGGCGATGAAGGGGATATGCTCGGCCACCACCCGTGGAGTGGCCATGTCTCTGTTTGCCATCTTTGCCGTGTTGTTGTCGCTCGCAGGCGCTTTTGCCTGGATCAACCAACGCTTCTTCAAGCTGCCCGCCACCATCGGGCTGATGTTGCTCGCACTCGCGAACGCGATGGCCCTCCTGCTCCTGCAAAGGGTGGCACCGGCGCTCAGCGCTCCCGCCGAGCAGATGATGGCCAGCATCGACTTCGACAAGACGCTGATGCAAGGCATGCTCGGCTACCTCCTGTTCGCAGGGGCTCTCCACGTCGATCTCGGCAAGCTCAAAGACCAACGTGGGATGGTGTTTCTGCTGGCCACGGCCGGCGTGGTCGTGACCACCGTGCTGCTCGGGGGCGCTGCCTGGCTCGTCACTCAGGTGCTCGACCTCGACGTGCCCCTCATCTACTGCGTGATCTTCGGGGCGCTGCTTGCACCCACGGATCCCATCGCGGTGCTCGCGATCCTCAAGCAGGTGGGCGCTCCGAAGAGCATCGAGATCA
>CAYNOM010000969.1:0-1084 GCA_964398415.1 uncultured Polyangiales bacterium
TGCTAGGATCGGCAAGCAAGGCTTGGCTTTGCTCCCCTTCTGTGAGCAGAAAACCGGCCCCGCTGATTCTCACGCCCGTGTAGGAGATCCCAACGTTTGCGAGCAGCGGGCGTGGGTCACTCCGCTCCTCATGTGCTCGAAGCTGCGAGCTGATCGCGGCTACCGCGAGGTTGTCAAGCAGCAGAGTTCGAACGGCGTGGCGCGCAACCCCCTTGGAAAGCATGACGACCGAAACGAACACAGCCGCTTCGCCGGGCCAAACCGTAGACGGCGTAGCGTCATAAATTGAGAAGCCGCCGTGCGTGACCAGATGTTGCAGCCCGCTTGAGCGGGTATCCCCCTGCGAGATGGTATTCGTCGCGATTAGGCCGAGCGATCCGTGTCCACCAAGCAACGTCGCAGCCCTGCGAAAGAAGTGTGCGCTGAGATCGGCGTTTCCGTGCGCACCCTCGTGGGTCAACAATAGCCAGTCGAGATACCCATCCCCCAAGGCGACGACACCGTTCTTCCCCGCAAAGGGAGGATTCCCCACGAACCCTTCCATCATCGCCGCGCCATTGATCTCGCCCCCGCACAGCGGATCCGGACGCTCCTCGTAGAACACCTCTGGGAACTCCAACCACCAGTGAAACGGCGCGTGCCGCCCGCGAATCTCCTCCGCCAGCCCGCGCAGCTCGGCCTCGACGCTGTCGTCACCGTCGAGCCACTGCTCCACCAGCTTCTGTCTTCGCGCCCGCTCGATCTCCCGCGCCTTGTCCTTCTCCTCGGCGAAGAACGTGCCCACGCACACGTCGGCCACGAGCCTGACTCGTTCGGTCGCGTGCTCGGCGTAGTCGAGCAGTCTGCGCTTGTGCTCCTGGCTGCGCGCATCCTCGTGCTGGGCCAGCTCGAGCAGCTCCCCGCGGTGCTCGAGGGCTTCGTCGAGCGACTCTTCGAGCACCTGCTTGAACAGGGGCACCTGCTTCGTGGGCTTCCAGTGGAAGCTGGAGATTTGGTTCAGATCGAGGCCCACGAGCGAATCGCCGTGGCGCAGGTTGTGGTCGACGAAGGTGAAGGGCAGCTCGCGGCTGAGGGTGACGAGCCA
>CAYNOM010000969.1:1184-2687 GCA_964398415.1 uncultured Polyangiales bacterium
GTGCGGCGCACGATGCGCTCGGTGAGGGAGCGCGGGGTGTAGTGGCTGCCCGAGCGGCGGCGCTCTTCGCCGGGCTGCAGCACGAGCTTGCCCCTGGGCACGCGGTGACGGAGCTTTTCGTGCTTCTTGCCAGGCGAGAGCTCGTTGAGCGCCTCGGCCAGGCTCGCGTCGTCGGTTCGCTCCTTCAGGGCCGTCTCGACCTTGTCGAGCTGAGCCTTACTCAGGCCGCAGGCTTCCTTGAGCCACTTGGCGCGCTCGCTCAGCTTCTGGGCGCGCAGCGCTGCCGTCTCGATCCACACACGATTGCCGCCAAGGCGCACGGCGGGGCTCTCGACGCGCAGCACGTGAAAGCCCATCAGCGACTCGTAGATGCTGCCGATCTGCTCCACGTCGAGGGCGCGGTAGCTGAGGCGCTGGCCCTCGAACACGATCAGCCGATGCAGCACGGCGTGCACGGTGCCGTCGTCGAGGCTCGGCAAGTGCACCGAGGCGCGGGCTTCGGGCGAGACGATGGCTGCCGTGCTGCCGGGCAGGTTGCCCTCCAGGAAGGGATAGCTGCTGGGGTCAACAGCTTGCCGCGACGGGGTGGTAGACGCAGCTCGCCGTGCTCGACGCCCAGGTAGATGGCGCGAAACAGGCTCACGAGCCGCCCGTAGGCGCCGTAGCGGTGGTGCATGGACTCGGGGTGCATGCCCGCGTCGTCCACCAGCGCGTCGTACAGCCCCTGCACGCTCAGGTGCTGGGCATAGGTGTCATGGCCGGTGGGCAATAGGCCCTGGTCTTCGGCGTAGAGCAGAAACACCAGGCGCAGCACCACGCTGAGCACGCCCTGGTAGAGGTGATCGCCGTCCTCTTCGAGCGCAGCACGCAGCCAATCCTGGCGCCCTGCGCCGGTGTCGCGTGCGGCGGCATGCTCGAAGCCCTCGAGCAGGATCTCCACCGCCTCGAACACCTGCTCGGCCAGGTCTTTGGTGACGTCGGCCTGGCGCAGGCGGCTCTGGCGCAACAGGCCCTCGAGCGTGAAGTCGGCGGCTGCTTCGTAGGCGCGACGTCGGTGCAAGAGCAGCTCGAAGGCCGCAAGCAGGGGCCTGCCCGCCGCCTCCTGCATGTCGGCCGAGCGGAAGGTAAGGTGGGAGGTGGATTCGCCGGGCGGTGCGTAGACGAGGCGCAGTTCGCGCCCATTGCACAACAGGCCGACGGCCACGCCGGTGTGCCGCAGCAGCCGCTCGAGCTTCTGGGTGGGCGGATAGCGCCATGTGCCCGTGCGCTCCTCGGGCTTGTCGAGGTCGAGGCCCAGGCTGTCCGCTCCCGCGTCGTCGCGCACGTCCCACACCAGCGCCCAGGGCTGCTTCGTCTGTGCGTCGTCGGTCGCGGTCGGCTCGGCCTTCTGCGACAACACGGCGAAGGGATCGTCTGCGTCGGGCGCAAACGGGCCGCGCATGATGGCGAAGCTGGGGCGGATGTCTTGTCGGCCCTCCTCGGCGTAGAAGTGCAGCTCGGGCG